>DVHN01000070.1 GCA_018712075.1 Candidatus Fimimorpha faecalis | reverse complement strand
GATAGTGTGTTTCGGGATTTGTTTGAAAATCCAACGTATTTATTGCAGCTTTATCAGGCGTTACATCCAGAAGATACGGAAATAACGGAGGAGCAGATTAGCCGTGTAACGATTCAAAGAAACTATTCATATTTGTAAAGATAGCAATGTATTAAAAGAATATTTAAAAAATCGAGAGAAGGAGGTTGTGTATATGGAATGAAGAACAAGACTTTTTACTAAAAAATGAATAGGAAGAATATTTTTGAGTATTTGGTGGAATATATGGGTAGGATAGTCCTATCTTTTTTTATGTGATTTTTTATTTGGGAGGGTTAATTCTTCCTCCACCATTTAATAAAGAGTAGCAGAAGTGTTTTAGTTGAGGGAAAAAGATGGGAAGAAAATTTTCTTTTTAGGAGAATGATATGAGTCAAGTGGAGCAATATATAATAAGTATTCCTGATTTTCCTGAATCTGGGATTGTTTTTCGTGATATTACATCTATTTTGAGAGATGCGGATGGATTGAAGTTAGCAGTGGATGAAATGATGAAATGTTTGGATGATGTGGAATTTGATGCAGTTGTGGGTCTGGAGTCGAGAGGGTTTTTGTTTGGAATGCCGATTGCTTACAATTTGCATAAGGCTTTTATTCCTGTGCGAAAGAAGGGTAAATTGCCAAGAGAAACGATTGAGGCAGCATATGAATTAGAATACAGCAATGCAGTAATTGAAGTGCATAAAGAGGATGTGAAACCAGGAATGAGAGTTGTTTTAATTGACGATTTAATTGCAACTGGAGGTACGATCAAAGCAGCGGCTGGATTATTGGAGCAGCTTGGCGCAATTGTTATAAAAATAGTTTGTTTAATAGAGTTAAGCGATTTAAATGGGAGAGAATATTTAAAAAACTATGCAATTGATACTGTAATCTCTTATGAGGGAGAATAGAATATTTTTCAAAATTATACAAAATATATTTTCTAATAATTCTATCAGGTAGAATAGAAATCAGAAAAGAGGATTTTATGTTAGAGAAATTATTTAAGTTAAAAGAAAATAATACGAGTGTAAAGACGGAGATTATAGCGGGTATTACAACATTTATGACGATGGCGTATATATTGGCAGTGAATCCAAGTATTTTAAGTGATGCGGGAATGGATGCAACGGCGGTGTTGTTAGCTACTGCATTAGCATCGTTTCTTGGAAGTGCATGTATGGCATTTATGGCAAATTTACCGTTTGTATTATCGGCAGGTATGGGATTAAATGCATATTTGGCGTATACGGTTGTATTAGGTTATGGCTATAGTTGGCAGGTTGCATTGTTGGCAGTATTCGCAGAAGGTATTATTTTTATTATATTATCGTTAACCAATGTTAGAGAAGCGATTTTTAATGCAATTCCGTTTGATTTAAAAAAAGGAGTTTCCGTTGGAATTGGAATGTTCATTGCATTTATCGGTCTACAAAATGCAGGTTTAGTCGTAAGAGATGATACTACCCTAGTGAAAATTGTAGACTTTACAGAAAATTTTAATACTGCTGGTATTTATGCAATATTGGCTGTGATTGGCTTATTCATTACTGTAATTTTATATATTAAAAAAGTAAAAGGTGCGATTTTAATTGGTATTTTGTCTACGTGGTTACTTGGAATCATTTGTCAGGCAGCAGGAATTTATATTCCAAATGCAAAGGCTGGTTATGATACATTATTTCCGAATGTTTCGATGACAGATTTTAGAAAGTTAGGCGAAACATTCGGACAATGTTTTAATGTCGATTTTCATTCTGTAGGAGTGGCAAACTTTATTGTAGTAATTTGTGCTTTTCTGTTTGTAGATATGTTTGATACACTTGGCACTTTAATTGGTGTTAGTACGAAAGCTGGTATGTTGGATGAAAGCAATCGTTTACCAGGAATTAAGCCAGCGTTATTGGCAGATGCAATTGCGACAACGGCAGGTGCAGTGTTGGGAACTTCTACTGTTACCACGTTTGTGGAGTCTTCTGCTGGTGTAGCAGCGGGAGGACGAACTGGGTTAACGGCGATTGTGGCAGGAATATTCTTTCTGATCTCTATGTTCTTTGCACCGATTTTTACTGCAATTCCATCGTTTGCAACGGCTCCAGCATTACTTATGGTTGGATTTTTCATGTTTGGAACAATTTCAGATATTAAATTTACCGATGATAATATGACAGAAGCAGTTCCAGCGTATCTCTGTATTTTAGCAATGCCATTGTTTTATAGTATTTCAGAGGGAATTTCCATTGGCATTATTTCCTATGTATTATTAAATACAATTTGCGGAAAAGTGAAAAAAGTGACTCCTTTAATGTATGTATTGGCAGTGTTATTTGTTTTTAAGTATAGTTTCTTATAAAAGTTTTGGATTTATGAGCTACGCCCTGTGTGGTGCCATATCCCAAAGAAATAACTAGAGTCAGCTTTTCTCCATCACTAATTTGAATATTTTTTTTGGCTTTGTTTTTAGAAAATGTTAGGGCGACCCAACAGGTGTTTAGTCCTAGCATCTGGGCTTTTAGAACAATACGCTCACCATAATAACCACATTTTTCTTCAAGATTTGCAGATTTTTTTCCGACTAGTGCAATATAGTTTTGTACACCGCTGAATTTACCGTAATGTGCCATCCTTCCATCAAAAGCAGTTGGTTCATTTGTTATAAGCTGGATGTGAAGATGTCCTTCTTTATTGCAGGCATCAATTTCTTTTTGAAGATCGGAAATAATTTCGTTAGAAATTTTTTTACTTTTATAGTTGCGTACGGAATGTCGCTGATTTATAGCTTCTAAAATTGTCATAGTCAATCTCTCCTTATAATTCAATAATTTGTTCTTTTACTGCTGGATCATGGTTAGTCAACGGTGAATACAGTTTTTACCTTTGTAGGGGATTTCTCTGTCTACAATGACGTTGCCTGTATGAAATACATGAATACGGATCACGGTTCTTCACCTTCTTTTAATCTGGGGTATGATTCGTTTAAACTATTATACCACAGATATCGGTTTAAAGTTCATTGGTAAAGAAAACCGAGACAATTAAATAAAGACATGAGCATATTCTATTTGCCCATGTCTTTACGCTAAAGTTTAAAATGTTAGGAATAATTTTACAAAGATTGTTTTTTTGCACGCCATTGAATCAATTCTCCTGCGATACTAATGGCGATTTCGGCTGGAGTTTCGGCAGAAATTGGAAGTCCGATTGGAGTTTGAAAACGAGCAATTTGGATGTCAGTAAAGCCATCGGCAAGGAGTTTTTCCCTAATCATTGCTTTTTTATGTCTGCTTCCCATAACTCCGATATAATAAGCAGAAGTCAATAAAGATTGTTTTTGAACAAGGTAATCGTAATGATGTCCTCGTGTCATAATGCAGAGATAATCGGACGGTTGAATTGTAATAAAATCAGAGATACGTTCAAAATCTCCAACGATACATCTGGAAGCATCTGGAAATACATCCGGATTGGCAAATTCTGGGCGGTCATCGAATACAACACAGCGAAAATCCAAATGAGTTAAAATAGGAACGAGTTCTTGTGCCACATGTCCCCCACCAAAAATATAGACGATTCCAGCACGAATCAGTGGTTCGCTATAATAACGGCGATCTTTGATGGTTACTTGAATTGCTTTGGATTGGAGCAATGGTGTAGGATCATCGATGGATAATCCATACATTCCTTTCGGTTCTCGGTAAAATCCAGCAGACCAGGCAGTTTCATCGGTAATATCCATAATCAGCCAGCAATTTTCTGATTGATCCCAATCGGCAAGAAGCTGACTGCAAAGCTGATAAAATGATTGGTTGCTGTAAGAGATATACTGAAAATAAATCATTACATCTCCTCCGCAAATCATTCCTAAATTGGCAATCTGATCTTTTCGCAGTTTATATCCTTTCGTAAAAGATTGTTTTTGTAAAAGAACTTCTTTGGCTTGCTGAATGGACTGATATTCCACATTACCTCCTCCAATCGTCCCGTAGGCAGTTCCATCATCCATAACAAGCATACGACAGCCAGCTCCTCTTGGAGAAGATCCAGAACTGGCGATGATCGTTACAAAAACGAAGTCTCGATGTTGTTCCATCGTTGTTTTTGCTGTTTCAAATAGTTGTTTTATTCCATTCATAGCGATAAAATCTCCTGTATACAATTGATATCTTTTATCATAGCTGTTTTCCATCCATTTTACAAGTATTATATGAACGGGAATTTCCGCTTCAAGCACAGGAAGGGAGAAACCAAGATGAGCCTTTTTGTTTATTATTGTAACTTGCTTCTGATTGTGTTATAATTAGGAACGGATGTATGGATAGGTAAAAAGTTTGATTATTGGAGGAAGAAATGAAACAGGTTTTATTTGGAAAGAGCCAATTGCAAGTTCCAGCAGTAGTAATTGGATGTATGAGAATGAACGGATTGGAACAAAAGGAAGCAGAACAGTTTGTGAAAACTGCGATTGATATGGGAGCGAATTTTTTCGATCATGCAGATATTTATGCAAATGGTTTATGTGAAGAAATGTTTGGAACAATTTTGAAAGAAAATCCTGGAATGCGTGAAAATTTGATGATTCAATCAAAATGTGGAATTGTGCCAGGCATTATGTATGACTGCTCGAAGGAACATATTTTACAGTCTGTGGATGGGATTTTAAAGCGGTTGCAAACGGACTATTTGGATTGTTTATTGCTGCATCGACCAGATGCATTAATGGAACCAGAGGAGGTAGCCGAGGCAATTGATGAATTGAAATCAGCAGGAAAAGTGCGATACTTTGGAGTATCCAATCAAAAACCATCTCAGATTAAGCTGCTTTCTCGCTGGTTAAACCAAGAGATCGAAGCAAATCAGTTACAGTTTAGTATTACAAACTCGAATATGGTTCGAAATGGAATGGAAGTTAATATGACGACGGAGGGAGCGATAGAACGAGATGGCAGTGTATTGGACTTTTGCCGTCTGCATGATATTACGATCCAAACTTGGTCTCCATTTCAGTACGGATTTTTTGAAGGTGTCTTTATTGGAAATCCGAAATTTGAAGAATTAAATAAAGTATTGGAAGAGATGGCAGAAAAATATAATGTAACGCCTACAGGAAGCGCTACCGCATGGATTCTTCGTCATCCAGCGAATATGCAAATGATTTCTGGAACAATGAAAATAGAACGGTTAAAGGAAATATGCAAAGGAGCTGAAATTTGCTTAGAAAGAAACGATTGGTATCGAATCTATCTGGCTGCTGGACATATATTGCCATAATTTTATCAAGAGAGACAAGCAAATATTGGAAAATATATGAAATAATTTTATTGGAGGAAGAATATTTTATGGAAACAGGAATGACAAGAGAGGAAGCACTTGCAGTTTTAAAAAAATATAATCAGGAGTCCTTTCATTTATTACACGCATTAACCGTAGAGGGTGTAATGCGCTGGTATGCAAAGGAATTGGGATATGGAGAAGATGAAGAATTTTGGGCAATGGCAGGTTTGCTGCATGATATTGATTTTGAGAAATATCCAGAGCAGCATTGTCAAAAAGCGCCAGAGTTGCTAAAAGAAGCAAATGCGAGCGAAGCATTAATTCATGCAGTTTGTTCTCATGGATATGGGCTCTGCTCCGATGTAAAACCAGAGCATTTGATGGAAAAAGTATTGTTTGCAGCTGATGAATTAACTGGATTAATTGGAGCCGCTGCGAAAATGCGTCCATCCAAGAGTTGCTGTGATATGGAAGTTTCAAGTTTAAAGAAAAAATTTAAAGATAAACGATTTGCAGCAGGATGTTCCCGAGATGTGATTCGAGAAGGAGCAGAAATGTTAGGATGGGACTTAAATGAATTATTTGAAAAAACAATCTTAGCAATGCGTTCCTGCGAAGAAAGCGTAAATAACGAACTTGCAGCATTGTAGGAGGAAGATAAGATGGAGGAGTTAGATCAATTATTTGCGTTTTTTCGAGAAATTGATAAGGAAAAGCAGATTGTAAGACAAACTTATATTTCCGATGCTGTGCGAAAAGAAAATGATGCGGAACATGCATGGCATGCTGCAATTATGGCAATTTTATTAAGTGATTATGCAAATGAAAAAATTGATGTATTAAAAACAGTGACGATGCTTTTGATTCACGACATTGTAGAAATTGACGCAGGGGATACTTATGCATATGATGAGAAAGCAAAACAAACCCAAAAACAAAGAGAAACAGAGGCAGCAAATCGTATTTTTGGAATGCTTCCAGAAGAAAAAAGGGCGTGGATGCGAGGACTTTGGGAAGAATTTGAGGAGAGAAAGACACCAGAAGCCAAGTTTGCAAGGGTAATGGATAATGTTCAACCGATCATGTTAAATGCCGCAACAAATGGATTGGCATGGGAAGAACATCAAGTTCATTTGGAGCAAATTTTAGGGAGAAACAAATATACAAAAGACGGTTCTAAGCAGCTCTGGGACTATGCATTTGAGAAATTGATTACCCCATACGTAGAAAATGGAACGATTAAATAATAGAAAATGCTGCTTGTTTTGCTATAAGAAAATAAATATTACTAGAAGATTTACTTAACGGAAAAATAAAATAAATAGTAAAACTTAAATTTTAAAATGATAATCAGGTTTTGTCGGATTATCTGGAAAAAGAGAGGACTTATGAATTTAGAATTTAAAAAACTAAAAGCAGAAGATATGAGAATGTTGGCTCCATATTTTTCACTACGTCCAAATAAAACATGTGATAGTGGATTTTTGGACAGCTTTTTGTGGAGTGATTATTACCAAGTAGAATATTGCTGTGTGGATCAAAAAGCAGTTTTGTGGAAAATGGAATTTGAAGGAGAAGTTTATTCTGCAATGCCACTTTGTAAAGAAGAAGATTTAGCCTATTATTTTCAATTAAGTCAACAGTACTTTAACAAAGTTTTAAATCTGCCTTATAAAATTTCTCTTGCAGATGAAGAAGCAGTAAAGTTTTTGAAATTGGAAGAAAATCCAGACTATTTTGTTGTAGAAAAAGAGGATGCAAAAGACTATTTATATGATGCAGAAGAACTTCGAACCCTGCCTGGGAAACGTTTCCATAAGAAGAAAAATCTTGTTAATAAGTTTAAAAGAGAGTATGAGGGACGATGGGAATATCGGAGAATGCTTTGTGAGGATAAAACAATTTTATGGCAGTTTTTAGAGGAATGGTATGCTCATAAGGCAGAAGCAGGAGTGGACGAAGCGGAGTCATTGGAAGCAGAAGTCAAAGGAATTCATGGAATTATTCAGAATTGCTGTCAGATGGAATTTCGATTAGGCGGTATTTTTATTGATGGCAAGCTAGAAGCCTTTTCAATTGGAAATTATAATCCAAAAGAAGAAATGGCAATTATTGATATTGAAAAGGCAAATTCATCCATCCCAGGAATTTATCAAATGATCAATCAGCAATTTTTAATTCATGAGTTTCCACAGGCAAAACTTGTAAATCGAGAAGATGATGTAGGAATTGAAGGACTTAGAAAGGCAAAGCAGAGCTATAATCCAATCGGATACGCCAGAAAATATTGGGTTGAACAAAAAGAAACAACCATTTGAGATATATGCCTGAATGAGAAAACCAATATACAATGGAGGTAGATATGGAGCAGAAAACGGAAATTCAGATTTTGGAAACATTGGAACAAAAAAGAGAAACCATTCCACTCTACCAGCAGGCGTTTGCAGATCCTGAGTTATTTGTATCGTATTATTATAAAGAGAAGTGTAAAGATAATTGGATTTTTGTGAAAAAGAAGGCAAATAAAATAATTGCAATGCTGCATTTAAATCCATATACGATTTTCGTCAATGGAAACGAATATCCTAGTTTTTATATTGTAGCAGTTGCAACAGAAAAACAGCATCGGCATCAAGGACATATGAAGGACTTATTGTATAAGGCATTTGCATGGATGAAAGAAAGAAAGGTTCCATTTTGTTTCTTAATGCCGGTAGATTCCAAAATTTACGAACCATTTGGTTTTGAAAAAATTTGTGATTTTGATCGTAACGCACAGCGAAGTATGGAAGAAATTCAAAAAAACTTTAATATTTATTGCAAACGAGACGAAACCTATCAAAATCGTTTCAAACAAGAAAAAGAATTGGCTGCCATACTTGGAGGCGAAGAAGATGGACTTCCAGATCAGCCAATCATTATGGGGAAAATAATAAATCGGGATATATTTGCAGGACTAAGTGGATTAGAACAAACAGAAAAAGAAACCGTTTTGCTAGAATGGCTGAGAAAGCAGCGTATTTATATTTGTGAAGAAGTGTGAAAAACTCCATTCGAAAATTCTTTTTCACGATGAAAAAACAGGATTAAAATTCACACTAGTATAAAAATGTGAGTTCTAATCCTGTTTTTTGTATGGAAGCACTTATTGCAAAGTAGCTTTGCAAAGCTGTTGAATGGTTGGAATCTGCTTACAGTTGGACGGCAAGTTTCCAGTAATTGGAGAAGATTGCTTCGTATGAATATAGATACTGTCAATTCCATAATTCGCAGCTCCCCATGCATCGGCTTCCCAATCATTTCCTACCATAACGGTTTGATCAGGGATTAGATTATGCTTGTCCATTAAAGCGTGATAAAAATGTCGGGATGGCTTCTTTACCCCAATATCAGAAGAATAGAAAATAGCATCAAATAAATCATAAATTCCAAGCATTCGCATCTCAGGCTCCGTAAAAAGCCTTTGGGCATTGGAAAGTAAGTATATATTTTTTCCATTTTCCTTTAATTGTAAGAGTGTCTCTTTTGCTCCATCAAACAATTGAAGTCGTTTCATAGACAACGTTCGCATCATAATAGCCCAATCCTTGGCTTGATTTGAATCAATCGTAACCCCCTTTTCCTGGTAAAGCATTGGAATCACTTGTTCAAACTTGGCCTCCACTTCTTCAAAAGAAATGTTGTGAAAAAGAGTTCCCTGTTTCAGTTGCATCAGTTTCGATTCCGTTATTTTCTGGCGAAACTGAGTCTCTAACTCATCAGCCGCATAACGAGCGCCCTGCATACACATAAAAAACGCCATCTTCTCCCACAAATAAGGGTTACTTTCATCTGTATCAATATCTACAAGCGTACCATAAAGATCAAATAAATAATTTTGATACATTAATAGAAATTCCTTTCTTAGTTTCTAAAAATATTAATGAAGTTACTTTATATTAGTATCACTATAACATGGAAAAGAAAAAAACACAAGAGTATTGACAGAATGGAATTCTTATGTTATTTTAGATCTAGTTAAGGAAAGGATGTGAATGGATACATGGAAAGTGACGCGGATAGCGATAGTGAAGCAAATAAGAATAATTTAATCATTCCATGTAGTAATATTATGCATATATAGAGGTATAGTCTGTGTTGACCGTGTGGAGACAGGCTATACCTTTTTGTGATTGTTATAATGAAGCTTTTTGAAAAGCTTTGTATATGCGTAATGCTATTACAAAAATAGTTTTTATTTATTTTTATTTGTGGGAGGAAACAATTGTTATGCAATCGATTATTTTATTAATTGTACTTATTTTTTTAAATGCAACATTTGCAAGTGCGGAGATCGCAGTGATTTCAATGAACGAGGCGAGACTTAGAAAGTTAGCAGAAGACGGGGATTCCAGAGCGAAGAAATTAGTTTCTTTGACAAAGCAGCCGGCTCGATTTTTAGCAACGATACAGGTAGCCATTACATTGGCTGGATTTTTGCAAAGTGCGTTTGCAGCCGATAATTTTGCGGGACCTCTCGTTCAATTGTTAATAGATTCTGGTGTTTCTATGCATGAGGGAGTGTTACGAACGATTTGTGTGTTCCTTATTACGTTGGTTTTATCTTATTTTAACTTAGTATTTGGTGAATTAGTTCCAAAACGTATTGCTATGAAAAAGTCGGAGTCTTTGGCACTTGGTATGGCAAAGATGTTGTATTTTGTATCAAAAGTATGTGCGCCACTTGTATGGATTTTAACGATTTCTACGAACGGTATGTTACGTTTACTGAGAATTAATCCAAATGAAGAAGCAGATACAGTGACAGAAGAAGAAATTCGTATGCTTTTAGCAGAAGGAAATGAAAAGGGAATTATTCAGGCAGAAGAAAATGAGATGATACAAAATATTTTTGAGTTTGATGATATTCCAGTAGATCAGATTAGTACACATCGTAGAGATGTTATTTACTTATCAACTTCCGATACTCCAGAGGAATGGGAAAAGATTATAAAGGATAATCGACACACATATTACCCAGTATGTGGAGATGATTTGGATGATGTGATTGGAATTCTGGATACAAAAGATTATTTCCGTTTACAAAATAAATCCAGAGAGAATGTTTTAGAGCAGGCAGTGGATCAGGCATTCTTCGTACCAGAAATGATGAAGGCAAATGTTCTATTTAAAAAAATGAAACAGAGCAGAAGCTACTTTGCGGTTAGTATTGATGAATATGGCGGAGTGTCTGGAATTATTACCTTGCATGATTTGGTAGAATCTTTAGTTGGAGAATTGGAAGAAAAGGAAGAACCGATTAAGCCAAAGGATATCGAGAAGGTATCCGAAGGAATATGGAAAATACAAGGATTTGCAGATTTGGATGATGTATCGGAAGAATTAGGGGTGAAATTGCCAACTGATACTTATGATACATTTAGTGGATTTGTTTGCAGCGTTATTGATCGAGTTCCAAATGATGGAGAAAGTTTCGTTTGTGAAGGGGATGGATTAAAAATAAAAGTTTATGACGTCCAAAATCATATTGTGGGAGCTACATTGGTTCAGTTAGCTTCTGAACAGGAAAAGGAAGAAAGCCTGACAAAAGAGGAAAATTAAAAGAGATTCATTTCCAAGTAGATGCCTGATTGGGAGGTAAGAGATGATACGATTTGCAGTAATTGGAACAAGTTTTATTACAGAGTGGTTTTTAAATGCAGCAAAAGAATGCAAGGAGTTGCAGTTTGCAGCAGTTTGTTCCAGAGATGGTCAAAAAGGGAAAGAATTGGCACAGCGCCATAACAGTGAGGCGCGAGTATATACAAAACTGGAAGAATTAGCACAAGCATCGGATATTGATGCAGTTTATATTGCCAGTCCAAACAGTCTTCACTGTGAGCAAGCGATCTTAATGATGAATGGAAAAAAACATGTACTCTGTGAGAAACCATTTGCATCGAATGCAGAGGAAACAGAGCGAATGTTGGAAGTCGCAAGGAAAAATAAGGTAATATTATTGGAAGGAATGCGTTCTGCGTTTGATCCAGGTTTTCAAAAAATAAAGGAAAACCTAGGTGAGTTGGGAACAATCCGAAATGTTACATTCCAATTTTGCCAATATTCTTCTCGTTATGATGAATTAAAGGCAGGGAAGCGAGCCAATGTATTTTCCTGGGATTATTCTGGAGGAGTGCTGATGGATTTGGGAATTTACTGTATTCATCCAATGGTGGAATTGTTTGGAGAGCCCAAGAAAGTTTTGGCAAATACAGTTATGGTAGAAGGTGTGGATGGAGCAGGAAGCATTATCGCAGAATACGAAGAGATGCAGGTGAATCTCTCTTATTCTAAAATATCGGCAGGTGGAAGCTTTGGGCAAATACAGGGAGAGAGTGGCTACATGACAATTTCCGATATTGCTGCTCCAAACGAAGTAATCATTCACTATAATGATGGAACAGAAGAGATATTGGAATATAGACCTGCTGGAATGAATTTAATTTATGAAATAAAGCAGTGGGCAGAGTTGATTCAGAAGCATTCCATGCCAGAAGAAAGTCAGATGATAACACGACAAGTAATGAAAGTTGTTGACCAAGTAAAAAAACAAGTTGGAATTCAGTTCCCAGCGGATAAAGAAGGAATGTAACGAATCCAGCATCAGGAAAAGCAGAAGCGATACATAAGGGAGGAGTAATTTATGAACTATACGGCTTGTATTTTTGATTTAGATGGTACCATTATTAATACAATTCATTCGTTGACCTATACTACAAATCTAGTGATGAAGCAGTGTGGGCTGGAGACAAAATTAACAGAGGCACAGATGAAGAAGATTGTAGGAGATGGTTATCGAAAGCAGATGGAACGTTCTTTACTGGCATGTGGGGATTATAATTTGTCTCATTATGAGGATGCGCTTCGGATTTATCCAAAATTGTTTCAAGAAAACTGTCTTTATCAGTTGGAAGCTTACGAAGGCATGAGGGAAATGCTGGACAGAATGAAGATGGTAGGGATGAAATTGGCTGTATTGACGAATAAACCTCATGCCAGAGCTTTGGATAATATAAGGGCAGTGTATGGAGAAAATTATTTTGACTATGTACTGGGAGAGCAAGAGGGAATTCCAAAAAAACCAGACCCAACAGGTGTTTTCCATATATTGAAAGTGTTGAATATCAAGCCTGAGCAATGCCTCTATATGGGAGATACAAATACCGATATGAAAACGGCAATTGCAGCAGGTTTGGATGCAGTTGGAGCAATTTGGGGATTTCGTACAAGAGAGGAGCTGGAACAATTTCATCCAAAGTATTTGGCGGATCATCCACTTGATGTATTAAAAATGATTGGATTAAAGGAATAGGAAGAGAAAAATCTTTGACTGTTTATCAAAGCAGTGTGAAAAAATGCTTGAAATATCCAATGTTCTATTGTATGATAAAAAAAGCCTAATAATACTAATTGTGTCTATAGAGACATAATTGAAATAAGGCTACCACAATCTCACTGGCCAATGGGTAGTTCACTTAGGCGCTGTAAGGAAACAGTAAATATGTTTGTTTCACAAGTGCTTATAACTTTTACAGGAGGACGAAAGTATGGATTTTTTTGAAAAATTGACAGAGACATTTGCAAAAAATAGTAAAGAATTTGCAGATAAAGCAAAGGATTATGCAGAAGTAGCGAAGCTTCATACAAAGATTAATGCGGCAAATACAAAAATTAATGAGTCATTAATTACACTTGGAAAAGCTTATTATGATGCACATAAAAATGACGGAAATACAGAGTTTGAAGCTATTTTTGAAGAAATTCACAAAGCTCATTTAACAATCCGAAAATGTCAAGAAGAAATACAGAAAATAAAAAATATTAAAATCTGTGAAAAATGTGGCGAAGAAGTTTCGGCAGACGCTACGTATTGTTCTCACTGTGGAGCAAAGTTAAAAACAACGGATAAAAAAGAAAAGTCGGATGATGTTGTAGAAGAAGCAGAAGTGAATCAAGCACAGGAGACAAAAGCATCTGATTTAGAGGAAGAAGCAGAAAAGAAAACGGTGATCTGCCCGTCTTGTGGACAGGAGTTGGATGCGGATGCTGAGTTTTGCACAAAATGTGGTTCTTCTATGAAATAATCGTTTAGGCAACATAAGAAGTTGGAGAGGAGAATATTAGTTATGGAAAAGAAATTACGTGTCGGTATCTTGGGTGGTACAGGAATGGTAGGACAGAGATTTATTTCTCTTTTGGAAAATCATCCTTGGTTTGAAGTGGTATGTATTGCAGCCAGCCCAAGATCGGCGGGAAAGACTTATGAAGAAGCAGTTGGAGATCGTTGGAAGATGACAAAGCCGATGCCAGAGGCAGTGAAACATATCATTGTTAAAAATGTAAATGATATTGAAGAGGTAACTTCTGAAGTAGATTTTGTATTCAGTGCAGTCGATATGTCTAAGGAAGAGATCAAGGCAATCGAAGAAGCTTATGCAAAGGCAGAGACTCCAGTTGTATCCAATAATAGTGCACATCGCTGGACTCCAGACGTTCCAATGATTGTACCAGAATTAAATCCAGAACATGCAGATGTGATTCCATATCAAAGACAGCGTCTTGGCACAAAAAGAGGTTTTATTGCAGTAAAACCAAACTGTTCGATTCAGAGTTATACACCGGCATTACATGCGTTAAAAGAATTTGGACCAAAGGTAGTTGTTGCAACGACTTATCAGGCGATTTCTGGTGCAGGAAAGACATTTAAAGATTGGCCAGAAATGATTGATAATATTATTCCTTATATCGGTGGAGAAGAAGAAAAGAGTGAGCAAGAACCACTTCGCATTTGGGGTAAGGTAGAAGACGGAGTGATTAAAAAAGCAGAAACTCCAGTAATTACAACACAATGTATTCGTGTGCCGATTTCTGATGGACATACGGCAGCAGTATTTGTTTCATTTGAAAAGAAGCCTACCAAGGAAGAGATTTTGGATAGATGGGCAAACTTTAAGGGAGAACCACAGGAATTAAATCTTCCAAGTGCTCCAAAGCAATTTATCCATTATCTGGAAGAAGAAAATCGTCCTCAGGTAAGTTTAGATAGAGACTGCGAAAATGGTATGGGAATTACGCTTGGCCGTTTAAGAGAAGATACGGTATATGATTATAAATTTGTGGGATTATCTCATAATACAATTCGTGGTGCAGCAGGCGGTGCAATCTTATCCGCAGAGTTATTGACTGCAAAAGGATATATTACAGCGAAATAAAAAACATCTGATAAAAAATAAGGCGCAATATATCTGATATATTGTGCCTTATCTACTTATAGGGTAAAAAATAGCAACGAAACGATAAATTATTAGGAGGTTTTATGGGGGTTGTAAGAGAATTATTTGGAAAAACAAAAGATGGAACAGAGGTATTTCTTTATTCCCTAGCAAACAGCAATGGAATGAAGGCAGTTCTTACAGATTTAGGGGCAAGGTTAGTGAGGCTCTATGTGCCAGATAAAAATGGAAATTTAAGAGATGTTGTATTAGGAAACGATACCGTACAAGATTATGAAAATATTGAAAATTTTTATGGTGCAACGGTTGGAAGAAACGCCAATCGAATTGCAGGAGCAGAATTTTGTTTGGATGGAGTTACCTATTCTCTCGCAGTAAATGATAATAAAAATAATTTACATAGTAATCCAAATGGATATCATGTCCGTGTATGGGAGGCAAATTTGGGAGATAATGAATTAGGTGATTGTGTTACGTTTTCTTTGTTTAGTCCAGATGGAGATCAGGGATATCCAGGAAATTTGGAGGTTTCTGTCACTTATACATTAACGGAGGAAAATGCGCTGATGATTCATTATAGAGCGGTGGGAGATCAAAATACAATTGTAAATCTAACCAATCACAGCTTTTTTAACTTAAATGGACATGAGTCAGGAAGTATTATCAATCATCAGGTATGGATGGACGCCGATTATTTTACGAAAGCGGATGCAGAATCTATTCCAACCGGAGAGCTTGTAGCAGTAAAAGACACTCCAATGGATTTTACGGCGTTACGCCGTGTAGGAGATGCAATTGACAGTGATTATGAAGCAATTGTATTTGGAAAAGGTTACGACCACAACTGGGTGTTGAACAATCAAGAAGAGTTTGAATTGGTTGCTCGTGCGATTGGAGATCAATCTGGTATTGAGATGGAAGTTTATACTGATTTACCAGGAATGCAGCTTTATACAGGTAATTTTATTGACCATGAAGCTGGAAAAGACGGTGTGATTTATGAGAAAAGAGATGGTATCTGTTTTGAAACACAGTATTTTCCAGATGCAATTCACCATTCCAATTTTGCTTCTCCCGTACGAAAAGCAGGAGAGGAATATGAAACGACCACAGTATATAAATTTTGCTAATCTGCCGTGGTTGATATAGGATCAGGAGGTAAAAATGGGAAAGGCCCTTTATATTGCAGAAAAGCCGAGCGTGGCACAAGAATTTGCAAAAGCACTTCATATAAATGGAAAAAAACAGGATGGATATTTGGAATCGGAACATAGCATTGTAACATGGTGTGTGGGACATCTTGTTACAATGAGCTATCCAGAGGTATATGATCCTGCATTAAAGAAATGGAGTATGGAAACGATTCCGTTTTTACCTTCCGAATGGAAGTATGAAGTAATTTCTTCTGTGAAAAAACAATATGAAATTGTAAAACGATTATTGAATCGTTCGGATGTGGATACAATCTATGTCTGTACAGACTCTGGGCGAGAGGGAGAGTATATTTATCGACTGGTAGAACAGATGGCGCAGGTAAAGGGAAAAAAGCGTCTGCGTGTCTGGATTGATTCTCAGACAGAGGAAGAAATTCAAAGAGGAATTGCACAGGCGAAAGATTTATCCGAATATGATAATTTAAGTGCTTCTGCCTATCTGCGTGCAAAAGAAGATTATTTGATGGGCATTAATTTTTCAAGGGCATTAACATTAAAGTTTGGACCGACCATTTCCAATATTACAAAGGAAAAGTGGACGGTGCTTTCCATTGGACGTGTTATGACATGCGTACTTGGAATGGTAGTGCGTCGGGAACGAGAAATCCGTACTTTTGTGAAAACCCCATTTTATCGTGTTATTGCAAATATAGCACTGGAAGATCATAGCTTTGATGCAGAGTGGCGTGCAGTAAAAGGATCTCGGTATTTTGAGACGCCCGTTTTATATAAAGAAAATGGATTTAAAAAGAGAGAAACGGCACAGGAACTGATTCAATGGCTGGAAAAAAATCCACCACCTGTTATGACTGTGGTTAAAAAAGAAAAGAAAAAAGAGAAAAAAAATCCGCCGCTTTTATTTAATCTTGCCGAACTTCAGAACGAATGTTCCAAACGATTTAAAATTAGTCCAGATACCACGCTGCAAATTACACAGGAATTGTATGAAAAAAAATTAGTTACTTATCCAAGAACGGATGCAAGAGTGCTTTCGAGTGCTGTAGCAAAGGAAATAGGAAGAAATATCGCAGGGCTTAGAAACTTTCTGCCAGTGCAGGAATATGCAGCAGAAGTATTGGAGCAATCCAGTTATAAAACAATTGCCAAAACTCGTTATGTGAATGATAAACAGATTACCGATCATTATGCAATTATTCCAACAGGACAAGGAATGGGAGCGCTAAAGAGCTTATCTTCTACTGCTTTGGGCGTATATGAACGAATTGTTCGGCGCTTTTTAAGTATTTTTTATCCTCCAGCCGTGTACCAGAAGTACAATCTGGAATTGGAACGAGAACAGGAGCATTTCTTTGCATCGTTCCGTCAGTTAGAATCCGAAGGATATTTAAAAGTGGCGAACGAACTTCAATCAGTGAAAAAGGCGGAATCTAAGGAAGGTATTAGTGAGCAGCCAGAAAAAGAATTAAAAAATGATCCCCAAATGATTGCATTATTGAATCAATTAAAAAAAGGAGATATTGTCTCTGTCAATCATTTTGAGATTCGGGAAGGGGAAACTTCTCCGCCAAAGCGATATAATTCTGGTTCCATGATTTTAGCAATGGAAAATGCAGGGCAATTAATTGAAGATGAAGAATTAAGAACTCAGATTAAAGGAAGTGGGATTGGAACAAGTGCTACGAGGGCAGAAATATTGAAAAAATTAGTGAACATTCGATATCTTACATTGAATGGAAAAACACAGATTATTACTCCAACGCTGCTTGGGGAGTTAGTGTTTGATGTGGTGGATGCTTCTATGCGTCAGATGCTAAATCCAGAGCTAACGGCAAGTTGGGAGAAAGGACTGTCCTATGTGGCAGAGGGAAGTATTACTTCAGAAGAATATATGCAAAAATTAGAGCAATTTGTAATAAATCGGATTAATGGTGTAAAACAGATTACGAATCCATGGGCAATCCGTCCAAGATTTGAGCAGGTAATTCCTTTTTATAAAGAGGCAAAACCGTCAACAAAGTCCAGAAAGAAATAGAAAAGAGGGAAAAATAACATGGAACAATTAAAAATTAAAAATCTATATGATTTGGAACAAACGATAGCAGCAGATTTATTAAAAACAGCAGAATATCCATGGGAATTACTTCCAAAGATCAGTGCATTTATTAAACAACTAGGAGCAACGCTTCCAAAGGAAAAATTTGAAGAGGTAGAAGAAAATGTTTGGATTGCGAAAACTGCGAAAGTAGCCAAGACAGCATTTATTGCAGGCCCATGTATTATTGATGAAGAAGCAGAAATTCGCCACTGTGCATTTATTCGTGGCAATGCAATCGTTGGAAAAGGCGCCGTAGTAGGAAATTCCACAGAATTGAAAAATGTTATCTTGTTTAATAAAGTTCAGGTTCCGCATTATAATTATGTGGGCGATTCTATTTTAGGATATCGTTCTCATATGGGCGCAGGTTCCATTACTTCTAATGTAAAGTCAGATAAAAAATTAGTTATTGTAAAATGCAATGGAGCAGAAATAGAAACAGGATTGAAGAAATTCGGGGCTATGCTTGGAGACAATGTAGAAGTCGGATGTGGGTCCGTATTAAATCCAGGAACAGTAATCGGAAGAGAAACGAATATTTATCCATTGTCCAGCGTACGGGGGTATGTACCAGCAAATAGTATTTATAAAAAGAAAGGCGATATTGTAGAAAAACAATAATCCATTACTTATTATGAGAATAAAAAAAGGAAGTCTTGCCACTTTTACTTGGGGTAAAACTTCCTTCTTTTTTATCGTGATATGCCGTCCAGTAGAGATTTCTTTTGTTGGTTTATCGCTTTTGTTCGGATAATTCTTTGGCTAAGTCATATTCTTGAAGGCGTACCATGACGTTGCGTTCGATAATAATGGCGTTAATCATGCCTCCGATAAAAATGATATGCATACAGACAAAGAGCCATAACATTGCGAGTACGATACCAGTAAGACTTCCATACATCCGAGAATAGTTATTAAAATTGTCGATATAGATGGAAAAGAAATAAGAAAATAAAATCCATCCAAGCGATGCAAATACGGCTCCAGGGATATGTTCTACAAAATCAGAAATTAAATCTGGGAACGTATAGTAAATCAAAGTAAAAAAGATAACCATAACGGCAAGCATTAAAAGATTACGTATCATAGAAAGCATCCAATCGAACTCTGCCATAAATGGAAGAGCCTGAATTAAATAAAGCTGTAAACTATTACCGAATACAAGTAAAAACAATGCCCCAACAATAATAAAAAGAAATATAATCGTGTAAAAAATACAGATAAAACGTCGGTGAATCCACATTCTGCGATCTCTTACTCCATATACTGCATTTAATCCGTTAAACAATCCATATACGCCGCTCGATGCAGACCAAAACGCTGTGACAGCAGATAAAGAAAGTAGAGTACCGCTGGATTTGGCGTAGAGATCGTTGATAATGGATTCTGCAAAAGAGTGCAAGGTAGCAGGAATCACTTTGTAAATCATATTTAAAAGGGAAGCTTCTGTAATTGGAAGAAAACGAAGCGTACTCAGTAATAACATAGTAAAAGGAAAAAGTGAGATGATAATGAACAAAGTCGCATAGGCTGCATAAGGAGTCACATTGGCATTTGCCATGCGATTTAAAAAATAAGTAACTCGAAAAAATAACTTTTTCATGAAACAATAACTCCTTCCAATAACAAACGATATTACGAAAAAATTTTTATCATAATCTTGTAACTGTTCTGGAACAATGATAGTCTCTTCTATCCTATCATTTTTTGTTTTGAAATACAATCATTTTTCCCTTCCTTTTTTTCTCAACGGTTGGTTTTATTTTTTCTTTAACTGTATTGACAAATTGATTTTTTATGTTAGAATAAGAAATACAGCATAGGAAAAAGCTGAGAAGGTGTAAAGTAGGTACTTATTTTCTTTCAGAGAGGGAAGGTCGTCGGCTGAGAGCCATCCTAAGTTCAGATAAGTAGTTGAATTTCCCGCCAGAGCTGCATCTCTGAAGGATAGTAGGAGATGACGTTAATACACGTTACGTATACTGAGTGCCTGCGGAAACGTAGGAAACAGGGTGGTACCGCGATATCTTCGTCCCTTTATGGACGGGGATTTTTTTCTTTATTAGGAAGATTTTATAGGCATAAGCTAAATGGAAAGGAAGAATATCATGAAGGAAAAGCTGCAAAAAATTAAGGAGGAAGCACTTGCAAAAATTCAATCCTCTGATAATTTAGACAAATTAAATGAAATTCGAGTTGCTTATCTTGGAAAAAAAGGTGAGTTAACTTCTGTATTAAAAGGAATGAAAAATGTCGCTCCAGAGGAACGTCCAAAAGTAGGACAGATGGTAAATGAAGCCAGAGCGGTAATTGAGACTGCATTGGAGGAGACAAAGAAGGCTTTGGCTGCAAAGGCAAGAGAAGAACAGTTAAAGAGAGAAGTGATTGATGTTACGCTTCCCGCTAAGAAAAATAATGTTGGCCATCGCCATCCAAATACGATTGCATTGGAAGAAGTAGAGCGTATTTTTATTGGTATGGGTTATGAAGTAGTGGAAGGTCCAGAAGTAGAATACGATTTATATAACTTTGAAAAATTAAATATTCCAGCAAATCATCCAGCGAAAGATGAACAGGATACATTTTATGTTAATAATGAAATTGTACTTCGTACTCAGACATCTCCAGTACAGGTTCGAGTAATGGAACAGGGAAAACTTCCAATTCGTATGATTGCGCCTGGACGTGTATTCCGTTCTGATGAAGTGGATGCGACGCATTCTCCATCGTTCCATCAGATTGAGGGATTAGTAATTGATAAGAATATTACGTTTGCAGATTTAAAGGGTACTTTGGAAGAGTTCGCAAAAGAATTATTTGGAGAAGGTACGAAAGTAAAATTCCGTCCGCATCACTTCCCATTTACAGAGCCATCTGCGGAAGTGGATGTTACTTGCTTTAAATGCGGCGGAACAGGATGCCGTTTTTGTAAGGGATCTGGTTGGATTGAAATTTTAGGCTGTGGTATGGTTCATCCACATGTATTGGAAATGAGTGGAATTGATCCAAAGGAATACTCTGGATTTGCATTTGGAGTTGGTTTGGAACGTATTGCATTATTGAAGTACGAGATTGATGATATGCGATTATTGTATGAAAATGATACTCGTTTCTTAAAGCAGTTCTAAAAAAGAAATTTTGTTTCTGTAAAGGCTTTTTTCAGAATAAAAGTGAAATTTGGAGGAAGAATAAATGAATACAGCATTATCATGGATTAAAGCATATGTACCAGATCTGGAATGTACGGCACAGGAATATACCGATGCAATGACGTTATCTGGTACAAAGGTAGAGGGATATGAAAAATTAGACAAAAATTTGGAAAAAATTGTAGTGGGACAGATCAAGACGATCGAACCTCATCCAAATGCAGATAAATTGATTGTTTGTCAGGTTGATGTCGGAAACGAAATGATTCAAATTGTAACGGGTGCTCCAAATGTAAAAGAAGGAGATAAAGTTCCAGTTGTATTAGATGGAGGAAAAGTTGCAGGTGGACATGATGGAAGTCCTCTCCCAGAAAATGGAATTAAAATTAAAAAAGGTAAGCTTAGAGGCGTAGAATCATTTGGTATGATGTGTTCCATTGAAGAACTTGGTTCTTCTAAGGAAATGTATCCAGACGCACCAGAAAATGGAATTTATATTTTAAAGGAAGATGCGCCAGTTGGAGCAGACGCTGTGGAAGTATTGGGATTGCATGATGTGGTATTTGAATATGAAATTACATCCAATCGTGTCGATTGTTATAGTGTACTTGGTATTGCAAGAGAGGCAGCAGCGACATTCCGAAAAGAATTTAAAGCACCTGAAGTAAAGATGACAGGAAATGAGGAAGACATTCATGACTATCTTTCCGTAGAAGTAAGAGACGATGAACTTTGCCCTCGTTACTGTGCAAGAATGGTAAAAAATATTAAGTTGGGACCATCTCCAGAATGGATGCAAAGACGTTTGGCAGCCAGTGGAATTCGTCCAATTAATAATATCGTAGATATTACAAACTATGTAATGGAAGAATATGGTCAGCCAATGCATGCATTTGATTATGATTTGCTTGCAAAGCATCAGATTATTGTACAACGTGCAGGAGATAAGGAGCAATTCCAAACATTAGATGGACAGATGAGAACATTGGATTCTTCTATGTTAATGATTTGTGATGGTGAGAAATCCGTCGGCATTGCAGGTATTATGGGTGGTGAGAATTCCAAAATTACGGATGATGTTCAAACAATGGTATTTGAGGCTGCTTGCTTTGATGGTACGAATATTCGTTTGTCTGCGAAAAAACTTGGACTTAGAACCGATGCTTCTGGTAAGTTTGAAAAGGGATTGGACCCAAACAATGCAGAAGAAGCAGTAAATCGTGCATGTCAGTTGATTGAAGAATTGGGATGCGGAGAAGTAGTTGGAGGAATGATTGATCATTATCCAGTTAAGAAAGAAGAGAAACGTGTAGTATTTGATCCAGAATCGATTAATGCATTGCTTGGAACGAACCTGTCAAAAGAGCAAATGTTATCATATTTTGAACCGTTGGAATTAAAATATGATAAAGAAGCAGAAGAATTAATCATACCAACATTCCGTCAGGATATTGAATGCGGAGCAGATGTGGCAGAAGAAGTGGCACGTTTCTTTGGATACGATAATATTCCTACTACATTGCCATCAGGAGAAGCGACAACTGGAAAACTTTCCTTTAAGCTTCGAATTGAAGAAGTAGCAAAAGACATTGCAGAGTTCTGTGGTTTCTCACAGGCAATGACTTATTCGTTTGAGAGTCCAAAAGTATTTGATAAGTTGTTAATGCCAAAGGATTCCAAACTCCGTGAAACGGTGACAATTATGAATCCACTTGGAGAAGATTACAGTATTATGAGAACGACTCCATTAAATGGCATGTTAACATCTCTTTCTACGAATTATAATCGTCGAAATAAGAATGTTCGTTTATATGAAATCGGAAATATTTATTTGCCAAAGGCATTACCAGTGACCGAATTACCAGAAGAGCGTACACAGTTTACACTTGGTATGTACGGAGAAGGAGATTTCTTTACAATGAAAGGAGTTATAGAAGAATTCTTTGATAAAGTGGGATTACATGAAAAGATTAGCTATGATCCAAATGCGGGAAGATCATTTTTACATCCAGGTCGTCAGGCAAATATTGTATATCGTGGTAATGTAGTTGGTTACTTGGGTGAAATTCATCCAGCAGTAACCGATAATTATGCAATTGGTGAGCGTGTTTATATTGCAGTTATTGATATGCCATTTGTCGTGGAATACGCATCCTTTGACCGCAAGTATACCGGTATTGCAAAATATCCAGCGGTTACTCGTGATATTAGTATGCTGATGAAGAAAGAAATTCTTGTGGGACAGGTAGAAGAGATAATTGAGAAAAAAGGCGGTAAGCTTGTAGAATCTTATCATTTGTTTGATCTTTATGAAGGTTCTCAAATTGAAGAAGGATATAAGTCCGTTGCGTATTCCATTGTATTCCGTGCAGCAGATCATACATTAGAAGAGAAAGAAGTAAGTGCTGCGATGGAAAAAATCTTAACTGCATTGGAAGATATTGGAATTAGCCTTCGTAAGTAATCAGAAAAATACTTGTCATTTCAGCGTATTTATGTTATGATGTATCTGTTTAGCCATAGGAGGTGGAAAAGAGAATGGAGATCTTAAAGATTGTACTTACTGTTGTGTTTGTAATTATATGTCTTGCACTTACTGTAATTGTATTATTCCAAGAAGGTAAGTCCGCAGGTCTTGGTGCAATCAGTGGCGTAGCAGATACTTACTGGGGAAAGAATAAAGGCCGTTCTGTAGAAGGAAAATTGGAAAAGTCTACAACAGTACTTGCAGTTGCATTTATGGTATTAGCCATTGTATTAAATATTAATTTTTAAAGTTTTGGATGACAATTGGGAGGATGTCTCAGACATGGTTCGGGAGAAAATTGATGGAGATACGTTTTCTATTCCGTGTCATGTAATGGGACATTCTCTTTTTTTGATTTAGTGCGGAGAAGAAAACAATTAGAGAAAATTTCTTATACAATAGAAGGTTGAAAAATAAAAAGATTCTGTTATAATAGAATGAAAGTGAGCAAAATATAAGTGTAGAAAGGAGAATAAAATATTGGAAGAAAAAACGAGGGAACAAAGAAAACATATAATTGTAGAATTAATGAATCATCCAAACTATGTTCCTATGAAACAAAAAGAACTTGCGATCATTATGCAAGTACCAAAATCTTCTCGGCAGGAGTTCAAACAAATGTTGGATGAATTAGTAGAAGAAGGAAAAATTAGTGTATCCTCTAGAAAAAAATATACGAAATCAAAATTCCCTGTTATAATTGGAACGTTTCAGGCAAATATAAAAGGATTTGGATTTGTCTCATTGGAAGATACAAAGGAAGATGTATTTATTGCTTCTGAATATGTGGAGGATGCGTTAGATGGAGATCGAGTTCAAATTGCATTGCTTTCTGACAATGATGATTCTGGAAGGGGAAATAAACGGGAAGGAAAAATAATTCGAGTATTAGAACGAAGATTCACAGAAGTAGTTGGTACATTTCAACGAAACAAAAATTTTGGCTTTGTAATTCCAGATAATCCAAGAATTACAAAAGATATTTTTATTGCACTGGAAAATATTAATGGTGCAGTCAATGGGCATAAGGTTGTTGCAGAAATTCTCAATTATGGAAGTCAAAAAAAGAAACCAGAGGGAAGAATCAAAGAAATCTTGGGACATAGAAATGATCCAGGAATGGATATTTTATCGATTGCGAAAGCTTATGGGATGGAGACAGAATTTCCACAGGAGGTAGTGCGTCAACTCGCCAATATACCAGAAGTGATAAATGGAAAAGAAATTGCAGGCAGATTGGATTTAAGGGAATGGCAGACGGTTACGATTGATGGAGAAGATGCCAAAGACTTGGATGATGCAATCACACTAAAAAAAGAGGGATCTCATTATTATTTAGGTGTGCATATTGCAGATGTCAGTCATTATGTAACAGAGAGAAGTCCGTTAGATCGAGAGGCGTTAAAAAGAGGGACAAGTGTGTACTTGATTGATCGAGTCATTCCGATGTTGCCGCCAAAGCTTTCCAATGGTATTTGCTCTTTAAATGAAGGATGTGACCGATTGGCATTGAGCTGTTTGATGGAAATTGATGAAAGAGGAGTAGTCGTTGGACATCGAATTGCAGAAACCGTGATTTGTGTCGACCGTAGAATGACCTATACGGCAGTGAAGAAAATTTTGACAGATCAAGACGAACAGCAAATCCAGCAATATCAATCGTTTGTTCCTATGTTTCAGCTAATGGAAGAGCTTTCAAAATTGCTGAGAAAGCGAAGATTTGCACGTGGAGCGATTGATTTTGATTTCCCAGAAGCAAAAATTTTACTAGATGAGAAGGGAATTCCAGTAAAAATTATTCCATATGAACGAAATGTTGCTACAAAGATTATTGAAGATTTTATGTTGCTTGCAAACGAGACGATTGCAGAATCTTATTTTTGGCAGGAGATTCCGTTTGTATATCGAGTTCATGAAAATCCAGATGAAGAGAAAATGAATAAATTTGGTACGTTTATTAATAACTTTGGATATTCGCTTCATTTTTCCAATGGAGTGATTCATCCAAAAGAATTGCAAAAACTTTTGGATAAAATTGAGGGAACGGCATCGGAAGCGTTGATTAGTCGTTTGATGCTTCGTTCCATGAAACAGGCAAAGTATTCTACCGAAAGCTCTGGACATTTTGGACTCTCTGCACCGTATTATTGTCATTTTACTTCTCCAATTCGCCGTTATCCAGATTTACAGATTCATCGTATTATAAAAGAGAATATAAGAAAAGGAATTAGTCCAAGGCGAATGAAACATTATGAGGAAATTCTTCCAGAAGTGGCAGCACAGTCAAGTCATATGGAGCGAAGAGCAGCAGATGCCGAACGAGAAGTAGAAAAGCTGAAAAAGGCACAGTATATGTCCAAACATTTGGGAGAAGTATTCGATGGAGTAATTTCTGGAGTGACAAAATATGGAATTTATGTAGAACTGGAAAATACAGTAGAAGGTCTGATTCATGTAACCGACTTAATAGATGATTATTATATATTCGATGAGAACTCCTATAGTTTGATTGGAGAAACGACAAAAAAGGTATATAAACTAGGACAAAAAATTCGTGTAGAAGTTGAAACCGTCGATCCAGTTTTAAAAACAATTCAATTTGTTTTAGAAGGAGAGAGTAGTCATTCTGAAATAAAAGAGCTGGAAGAAATATGAAGGTCGGGTGATGTTTCAAAATTGGAAAAACTATGATGGTTGATCTAGACAAATATTACCCGTCTAGATTGAAGTTGAGGAGGAGTATTATGGGAAAATCAAGCGTAAAATTGGTTTCAAATAATAAAAAGGCATATCATGATTATTTTATTGAAGAAAAATATGAAGCGGGAATTTCTCTTGCAGGGACAGAAGTAAAGTCATTACGAATGGGAAAGTGCAGTTTAAAAGAATCATTTATTCGAGTGGAGAATGGAGAATTATTTATTTATGGGATGCATATTAGTCCATATGAAAAGGGCAATATTTTTAATAAAGATCCGTTGCGCGTGAGAAAGTTATTATTACATCGCCATGAAATTAATCGAATCGCAGGGCAAATGACACAGAAAGGATATACGATTGTGCCATTACAAGTCTATTTTAAAGGCAGTCTTGTGAAAGTAGAAATTGCACTTGCAAGAGGAAAGAAACTTTACGATAAGAGACAGGATATTGCGAAAAAAGATATGAGAAGGGAAGCTGAAAAAGATTTCAAGGTAAAAAATTTGTATTAATCAGTAGAACGAGTGGTTTTCATATAAAGAAGAGAAAACTGCTCGTATTTTTATAAAAATTTTTATAAAAAAAATAAAATGACGTGTAACAATATATCACAAAACACGCCACCCACCACTCCCCAAAAACAAACAACAAAAAATATCCACATCAAACTGTGAATTTTCTGTGTCCTCGTTCATAATTTGTAAGAATTGATTCATCTTAAAAATATTGACTTTTTACCTATATTTTATTATGCTGGTAGCAGAGCAATTTTTAATCTAATTTGTCGAGAAAACTTGTGATAAATGCCACGAAATAAAGGAGGAAATAGAATGGCAAACAATATCATAAATTCAATTTTTAATCGTTCCAATGGGAAATTTCCATATGATTATATAGACTTTGAAGGCAATGTTTTACGTACTGCTGAAGATATCGCAGTAACGAATAATTTGAGATTAAAAGATATGGAAAAAGAGGAAGGATTTGCTGGATGGAATTCTCCTTTTGCAAAAGAAAGAATTTTTCAATATTGTGTAAAAACGGATGGATTAACTCCAATTAAAGGAGGAATTGCTTATAAAGACCCAGAAACAGGGGAAATTTTTGATTTGCGTGTCAGCCGCTTTTCAGGACAAATCTTACCAGTTCATGCAATGTTCGTTCCTCAAACAATTATTCAATATTTTGGTGAGCACGGGGTAGGAAAGACTCTTTTGATGACGCAGTGGATTTGTGAATCACGGATGTTTGCTGGAAGAAAACAAGGAGGAAAGTTTCTTCTGATGAGAGATGATCCTGTAGATAATCCAATGGATTATCCAAAGGAACGAGAAATTAAAGAATATTTCCAGGGATTATTACCAGATATTACACAAATTACAGAAAAGGGATATCCTTATTCCTTCTTAGCTTCTTATACAAAAGATGACAGACATAAGAGAGGGTTGATTGAATTTCGAGATATCGCTGGAGAAAAATGCAAAGAACAAGGATATGATTCTCCTGTATATACAGCCGATTACATTCTGTTATTGATTAGTGCCAGAGATTTATTTGACCCATCCGCTGATTTACAGTTGGAACATTTACTAAATGTAATTCGCCAAAAGGGAATGGAATTTAATCAATTTTCAGGAAAAATTTTAGTTGCGTTGACAATGAGTGATCGGTTCCGAGAACAGGGTGTACTGCCAGAATTATTATCTTATAATACGTTGGAGCGGGAAAATGGACGCTTGAAAATGCAGACACATAAAGATGGATTTTGTTTAAGTACACAACAAACCTACAGTGACGCGATCGCACATTATTTAGAAAATGAATTTCCTAATATCTATCTGTCTTTAGAATCAATGGGACAAGCCATTGAATATTTTATTGTAGGGTCGATTGATGCGATGCCAGAAGAAGGCAATCGTTTTCCTAGAGACTTCGTACCATATCGAATTGATGAGATGTTAACTTATATTTTAGCTCAGAAAGGGCTTTATCCTTACCAGAATGAAGCACAAGTACAGGAACAATGGAAGAATGAAAGCGTAAACTATCAAAAGAAGCTGCATGAATCTATGAAAGAAGTGGAAGCGGAGGACTTGTATGATCCAGAGGATGACCTTTATGGAGATGATTTTTATGACGATGAAGAAGATGATATAATAGGAAAAAAACAAAAAGACTTCTTCAAGAAACTTCTGGAAAGGATGAAAATTAAATGATGGACTATATTGCCTATGGCAGAGGCAGCGGACAGGGTCTTGTTTGTTGTCAAATGACAAATGGAATTCAAAATTTTGTAAGAGCACATGAAAAGGAATTAATGGAACTTGCGGAAACAAGATTAAATGGAAAAGAATTGCTTGCTTCCATATATTTGGATAAAAAAATAATTGTACTATTTTCTCGTGTCATTCAACCAGATCCAAATAGTGCAAGAAAAGAATCCAGACCATATACATTTACACAAATGTACTGTATGGATACAGAAACTTATTGGAAATCAATTGCTGGAAGAATGGCAGCAATTGATTTTAGCAGCTATTTTTATCAAGGAACGGATTTTCCTATGGAAATCCGTGAAGAAGAGTTATCAGGAGAGAATTTACTAAAAGCACCAAATAGAGGACTGGAGTGCATTGGAAATCTAACTCCAGAAGAGCGATTGGCGTATGCTTATATGGGAATGGAGATGCTGAAGGGAAAACAACGAAAGGGACGTTATTCGCAACGATTTACATTTCGGGAGATGGTATCTGTTATGACTCTTCTACTTCCAATTGAATCTGTTTCACGTCTTACTTATGTAGAGGGAGGTAAAATTAATCTTCCTTGTAATTTATTTCCTTCTCAAAAGGAAGGCTGTTGTATTGAAATGCTTTGGGGACAAAAACGGCAAGAAGCAGAAGAATTTTTTAAAACACATCCCTTTTTACGATTAGCTGTAATGGAATCCCATGAAGAAAGAATCGAACTTTATCAATGGCTTGCCCAATTAGCAAGAGAAAAAGGAAAAATTTATCCAACCTGGGAATGGTATGAGGCACAATACTGGAATGCAAAGCAAACAGCAAATCAGAAACTATATCAAGGGGAAGAAATCAGCCTTCCTCAAAGCACAGAAGAATCATTTGAGGAGGAAACATCGAATATGAACTATGATACTGTAAACGAAAGCAGTTATTCTGACCCAGAACTAGAAGAAAAAATAGCAACATTAATCGAAGAAAATACTCCAAAAAGTATTTATCAGCTACGTGCACTGAGCCGTGAGCTTTACCGTGAAAATCCAATGGCAGCTTCCCATTGCCAGGCTTTAATTCGTACGATGCTCGTGGAAATTGGATGGCAGAGAAAAAGAAAACATCAAATTGCAGAATTATTATTGCTTTCTTGTGAGATGCTTCCAGATGACTATGAAAATACCTGGAAGAGAGAGCGTTTTAAAAATCTTCCTACTCCAATTGATTTTGCCCTTTTTGAACAAACAATTGATGAAATTTGTGAACATAAAATTCGAAGAAAACGGGTGATTATCAATTGTATTGAGCAAATTATGCATGAACGTTGGTTCCAAAAATATTTTGAATAAAATATAGTACAAAAAAATGGAAAAATTTCTTGCTAAATTTTAGAAAATATTGTAAACTAAAATAGGATTTACAGAGAATGGTACAGAGGAGTGCGTTTTCGCACTCCTCTATACATTTGATCACTTGTAAAATAGAAAAGGAGGACTATGTTGTGGTACAGACAATTGTAAATGCAATTGAACAATTGGACAAAATGGTATGGGGCTGGGGAATGATTCTTCTTCTTTTAGGAACCCATATTTTTATGACAGTTCGAACTGGTTTTATTCAAAGAAAACTTGGAACTGCAATTAAGTTATCGGTAACAAAAGATACCGATGCAGAAGGAGAAGTAAGTCAATTTGGAGCTTTGACAACCGCTTTGGCGTCTACGATAGGAACAGGAAATATTATTGGGGTTGGAACTGCAATTGCACTGGGAGGACCAGGAGCCGTATTATGGTGCTGGCTGACTGGTGTATTTGGTATTGCAACAAAATATGCAGAATCTTTAATTGCTGTAAAATATCGTGTAAAAACCAAAGATGGGCGAATGCAAGGAGGAGCTATGTATGCCTTGGAACGTGGGTTAAATATGAAATGGCTTGCAATCCTATTTGCTTTCTTTGGAGGATTCGCATCATTTGGAATTGGATGTGCCACGCAAGTAAACGCAATTGCAACTGTATGCAAAGAAAACTTAGGTATTCCACAATGGATTATTGGTGTTATCGTAGCTATATTAACTGCGCTTGTTATATTTGGAGGAATCAAATCCATCGCCAATGTCTGTGAAAAATTAGTTCCATTCATGGCTATTTTTTATGTTATTGGTTGTTTAATTATTTTAGCATTTAATTATGATTTTATTATTCCCGCTTTAAAAACAATTGGTACATTGGCTTTCCGTCCAGGTGCAGTAGAAGGCGGACTTGTTGGCCGAGGTATTATGATCGCAATGCAGTATGGTGTTGCAAGAGGACTTTTTTCCAATGAATCTGGTATGGGTTCTGCACCAATTGCAGCAGCGGCAGCACAAACACGAAATCCAGTTCGTCAGGCTTTAGTTTCTTCTACAGGAACCTTTTGGGATACGGTTGTAGTATGTGCGATGACAGGTTTGGTTTTGGTGACAAGTATTATGAAAAATCCAGCCATTGATGTATCACAAATTGACAATGGTGGAATATTAACAACACTGGCTTTTGATCAAATTCCGTATTTAGGTCCAATTATTCTTGTTATAGGTATTATTTCCTTTGCTTATTCTACTGTGTTGGGATGGGCTTATTATGGAGAACGATGTGTGGAATATTGTATGGGAAAGAAAGCTTTAATTCCATATCGAGTGTTGTATATTGTAATAGCCGCAATTGCACCAATTGCAGCTTTGGATTTAGTATGGACAATTGCAGATATATTAAACGCTTTTATGGCAATTCCAAACTTAATTGCAGTATTATTACTTTCTCCAGTTATCGTAAAGGAGACGAAAAAATATTTAGGACATTTAGATCAATATCATGACGAAGATATTCCTGTCGTAGATAAATAAAATTCTATTTATCATATTCTCACCTCCGATTTATGGGAACAATACAAAAAAGAATCCATTGGTTTGTCTTTTTATGAAGATTTTGCGGAATAATGATTCAATTATCCCATAAATTATGCTGCATTTACTGTGGTATTAGGAGGTAGATATGAGAAAAAAGAAGAAACTGGGATTGACAACGACTATTTTTATTGCATTACTTTTGGGAGTAATCACTGGGATTGCACTGCATTCGTTTCTGCCTACAGGATATATACGAGATACGGTTATTATTAATGGTGTTTTGGATCTTATTGGAAGCGGTTTTATTCGAGGAATGCAAATGCTAGTTGTTCCTCTTGTATTTTGTTCCTTAGTATGTGGAAGCATGGCGATCGGAGATACCAAAAAACTCGGAAAAGTAGGTATTTATACAATCTTGTTTTATCTTGTTACGACTGCAATTGCAATTACAGTTTCTTTATTAATTGCAAATTTTTTACATCCAGGAAGAAACTTGGATATGTCATCCATTGCAATTACAGAAGTAAAAGTGTCAGAGACAACTGGCGTGAAAGATACGATTTTAAGTATTATTCCAACGAATCCATTTAGAGCTTTGGCAGATGGAACTATGCTGGCAATTATTTTCTTTGCACTATTCGTTGGCGTTTTATTGGCAGGAATGGGAAAAAAATCAGAAACGTTAGCAAATATTTTTAGCCAAGGAAATGATTTAATGATGAATATGACAATGGCAATCATGAAGGCAGCACCGATCGGTGTATTTTGCTTGATTGCAAAAACATTCGGAAGTCTTGGATATGAAGCAATTGCACCAATGCTAAAATATATAATTGTGGTATTCATTGCATTAATAATCCAATGTTTTGGCGTTTATCAGGTTTTTTTATTTGTTTTTACTCGCTTAAATCCATTACGTTTCATTCAAAAGTTTTTTCCAGTTATGGCATTTGCTTTTTCTACAGCAACTTCTAATGCAACGATTCCTTTATCGATTGAAACATTGGAGGAAAAATTAGGAGTATCCCGCCAGATTTCTTCTTTTACGATTCCACTTGGGGCAACCATCAATATGGACGGTACTGCCATTATGCAGGGCGTTGCCGTCGTATTTGTGGCTGAGGCGTTTGGAATTTTGTTAGAACCAATCGATTATTTAACGGTAATTCTAACTGCGACACTTGCATCCATTGGTACCGCAGGAGTTCCTGGTGTGGGTTTGATTACGTTATCTATGGTATTTCATTCTGTTGGATTACCAGTGGAAGGAATTGGGCTAATTATGGGAATTGATCGTATTGTAGATATGGCTAGAACTGCCGTAAATATTACAGGAGATGCTGTTTGCACTACTATTGTAGCAAATAAAAACGGACGATTGGATCGAACGATATTTGGTCAAAATAAATAAAATGGATTTCGTAAATTTAAGTAATCGTTAAATAATAATGAAAATATAAAGCAGTCGAGTGGTGCTATCAAGTTGTTTTTGCAATTGATACACTACTCATTTTCTGTTATAATGAAAACACTTTTGATAGAAAGGTAACATACTTAAAATGGAAAAACAAACGAAGATTTCACAATTTCTAAGGAGAAAAAACATTATTTTTTCTATAAAACGATATGGCATTGATGCTCTTGGTGCTATGGCACAGGGATTATTTGCATCTTTGTTAATTGGGACAATTATCAGTACATTAGGAGAACAATTAAATATCGCAATTTTAATCGAAATTGGAACTTATGCCAAAAACGCAACAGGTCCGGCTATGGCAGTATCCATTGGGTATGCATTGCAATCACCTCCACTTGTTCTATTTTCACTTGTAGCAGTTGGAGGTGCCGCCAATCAACTCGGTGGAGCAGGTGGTCCGCTTGCTGTATTCTTTGCATCGGTTTTGGCAGCAGAGGTTGGAAAAGTAGTTTCCAAAGAAACCAAAATTGATATTATTGTAACACCGTTTGTAACGATTGCAATTGGAGTTTTATTTTCGATCGGATGTGCTCCAGCAATTGGAACGGCTGCAAGTTCCATTGGAGCTGCGATTATGTGGGCAACGGAACTTCAGCCATTCTTTATGGGAATTGTTGTTTCTGTATTAGTAGGAATTGCATTGACATTGCCGATCAGCAGTGCAGCCATCTGTGCAGCATTAAACTTAACAGGACTGGCTGGAGGAGCAGCAGTGGCAGGATGCTGTGCACAAATGGTAGGATTTGCAGTTATGAGTTTTCGGGAAAATAAATGGGGAGGCTTGGCAGCACAAGGACTTGGCACTTCTATGCTGCAGATGGGAAATATTGTAAGAAATCCTCGTATTTGGATTCCTCCAACTATTGCAGCAGCTATTTGTGGTCCAATTGCAACCTGTATCTTTCAACTTCAAATGAATGGTGCAGCAATTGCTTCAGGTATGGGCACTTGTGGATTAGTAGGACAAATTGGGGTTTATACTGGATGGATTACAGATATTAATAATGGAGTAAAAACAGCAATTACTACATGGGATTGGACTGGATTAATCTTAATCTCATTTATTCTTCCAGCCGTAATTACATATTTCCTTTCTTTGTACTTCCGTAAGAAACAATGGATTCGTCCAAATGACTTAAAATTGGATTTATAAAACATATATGGGGAGAAATCTTATGGAGAAAAAACAAACAATGCAAAGAACGGCGGGGCTTTTTACATTTTTTCTTAGTGGTATTTGTGCAATCAGCAGTGGGGTGATTGTTAGTATTTTACAGGAATCTTATGGGTTTGCTTATAGCATGACGGGAACCTTATTATCCTTTATGAATATTGGTAACCTTTTAGCAGGATTTGCAGCAGGAATTCTTCCAAGCAAACTTGGTATGAAAAAAACAGTAATACTATTGACCTTTGGGTATGGATGCGGCTATTGGTTAATGGGCTTATCGGGATGGGTTGGAATTCTTATGCTCGCCTTTTTTCTAGTTGGAGTTGCCAAAGGAAGTACCATCAATACATGTACCATTTTAGTAGGAAATAATTCCAAAGATAGAACAAAAAGCATGAATTTCATGCACAGCTGTTATGCCTTTGGTGCTTTGCTTTGTCCATTTCTTATCGCTGTAGCATTAAATGGAAGCAGAGCATTACCAATGTTTTTACTGGCTGCTTGTGGTATATTGTTATGGATCGTTTTTATCGTAACCCCTATGGATACCAAAGAAAAGCAGAAAGTAAAGACAAGCGATTGGAATTTTCTTAAAGATAAAAAATTTTGGCTCATTACAGGGCTTTTATTCTCTCAAAATGCAGCAGAAACAAGTGTTACTGGATGGTTAGTTACTTATTTCAAAGGAAGTGGCATGATTTCTGGAGAACTCAGCCCCTATACTGTAACAATTATGTGGAGTGCAACGTTAATTGCCAGAATGTTGATTGCCTTTGTAATACCAATTAAAAATGCATCTTCTGCTATGATTAAAATGGGAATTGGATGTATTATTTTCTATGTTGGTTTGATGATGGCAAACACACAGATGGCAGCTATTTTATTACTATTTGCCTTTGCATTTTCTATGGCAGGAATGAATCCTACCGCAGTTGCCAGTGCAGGACGTATGACTAGCGTAACTAGCATGGGAGTTATGCTTCCAGTAGCCAGCAGTGGAGCAATTATTATGCCTTGGATTATTGGAATCGTAGCGGAATACGCAGGAATTGAACTTGGCATGGCTTCCAATGTAATTCCATGCGTAACAATGCTATTGTTTGCGATTGCAATAAAACGGTTATCAATAGAATGAGTAGAATAACTCCTACTCGATATGCGATTCCGACCGTTTGTGAATGACTACAAAGTTGATTTGTTTGAAATTGCTTTCCTATCGAGAGAGCAGGTGAATTTATTTCAAAGTGATTTCCGAATTGTTGCAGATTACTTTGTGCAAAAGCGGGAAAAAGGAGATTATATTCCAGAACCACAGGAATTTGTACATGTGCAGGAAACGTTGCAGTTGCTAAGTGTAATGACAGGAGATCATCGGTTTGAAGATGCATGGAAGGATGGAAAGAAAGGAGGTCCTTGTAATATGTGCGATGTATTAGATCGAATTGAAAACAGAGGAATCCAACAGGGAATCCAGCAGGGAATCCAACAAGGAATCCAGCAAGGAGAAAATTTGCTTGCGCAATTGA
>DVHN01000069.1 GCA_018712075.1 Candidatus Fimimorpha faecalis | reverse complement strand
AGATGAGACGCTTGTTGTGCAAAAATATCCATAACAAAATACTCTGGCTGAAAAGCAGGGATTTCCAATATTTATTCTTTGCCGCTGGTGGAAGGGTTAGGACTGTTGCAAGTTGATATGAAATATGTTATAATAAAATTAATTCAATCATTTGTAATATATGTTCATTCCTTCATATTAATCTACATAGAAAAAAGCTGCAAAACAGAATCAGATTATATCTCTGCTGTTTTGCAGCTTTTTGCATTATTGTAATATGTTATCCAGTGTGGACTTTTTCTTGTTTATGAAAGATTCGGCACACTCATTGGATAGTTTCCACTAAAACAAGCAGTGCAAATTGGGAGATCTTCCACCATTTCGGAGAGTTGTTCAATTTTCATGTAACCGAGGGAATCTGCTCCAATCATTTTACAGATTTCATTAATATGATGAGAATGGGCAATTAATTGTTTATTAGAAGGAACATCAGTTCCGAAATAACACGGATATAAAAATGGAGGAGAGCTAATGCGGACATGAACGCTCACGGCTCCAGCAGCTTTCATCATATTGATTAAGTTTTTGATTGTAGTACCACGAACGATGGAATCGTCCACGAGTACAATTCGTTTTCCGTTTACGACGGAGGAAAGAACGGAAAGTTTTTGTTTTACGCTGGATTCTCGTTCTTTTTGACTTGGTTTGATAAATGTGCGTCCAATATAACTATTTTTATGAAATGCAAGAGCGAATGGAATATTGGACTGTTCGGAATATCCTTTGGCTGCGGCAAGACCAGAGTCAGGTACTCCAACGACAAGATCTGCGCTCACAGGATAAGATTTTGCAAGTGCCTTTCCAGCACGAATGCGGGATTCATAAATATCAATTCCGTCCATCTTACTGTCTAAACGTGCAAAATAAATATATTCAAAAATACAGTGAGCACGCTGTTTTACAGGAGCAAGGTATTGGGAATGTAATCCACTGGTAGTAATGGTAAGAATTTCTCCTGGAATAATATCACGAATAAATTCGGCATCAATTGCAGAGAGTGCGCAGCTTTCTGACGCCACAATAAAAGAGTTGCCGCGTTTACCGAGACAAAGTGGTTTCAAACCATATGGGTCACGAACAGCGACTAGTTTTCGAGGACTCATAATAACAAGGCCATAAGCACCTTTAATGAGTCGAGCAGTACGAAAGATTGCTTCTTCTACTGTTGAAGTGCGTACACGTTCTTTTGCAATACAATGAGCAATAATTTCGGAATCGGTGGTAGTTTGAAAGATCGCTCCCTCATTTTCAAATTTTTCTCGTAATACAGCAGTATTGACGAGATTTCCATTATGAGCCAATGTTAATGTTCCTTTTGCATAATTTAATACAAGAGGCTGTGCATTTTCTGGAGTGGAAGCACCAGTTGTAGAATAACGTACATGTCCTACACCAATATTTCCATGTAATTTCTTTAAGTTTTCTTCTTTGAATACTTCACTTACGAGGCCAGGACCTTTACGGTAGATGACTTCTCTTGGACCTTCCGTATCAGAAACGGCAATTCCGCAGGCTTCTTGCCCACGATGCTGCAAAGCGGATAATCCATAATAAATAGAAGAAGCTACATTTTCTCCATCCATGTCATAAATTCCAAAAACACCACATTCTTCATGTACTCCAGTTAATTTTCTCATAAAAAAGTCCTCTCTTAAATGTATTTGGCAGAAACATGTGTTTCCACGAACAAAGAGGGGTTCTGATTTAGAACTCCCTCTCGATATATATGAAACAAGTGAAATTACTTGATAAAATTAAACAGAAAATAATAACTTATCATAAGTTGGATAAGATAAATAGTCGTCTGGAATGAGTGCTTCCGCAGCATCTACTGATTCACGCATGGTATCCATGATGGAAAGAATCGTATCATGATAATAGAAGCCTTGTTCCAGCATATCCGTCATAGATTCTGCTGTTTTTGTTGCCTCATCCAGTTTTGTATTGTACTCTGTAATTGTTTCATAATATGCAGTTAAATCTTTTAATAATTTTTCTTCGCAAGCAGTGGAAATGTCTGCGCAAGCAGATTTCTTCTGGCAGATTTCTTCCGATACGGTGCGCATATATTTCATTAGCGATGGAAGGAAGTCTCTGGACATAATCTGTAACATTGTCTTTGCTTCGATATGTATTGTCTTGCCGTAGTTTTCCAAATGAATTTCATAACGAGAAAATAATTCCTCTTTTGTAAGAATATGATGCTTTGTAAATAATGCAACGTTTTTATCAGAAACAAATTCTCTTAATGCTTCTGGTGTGGAGCGAAGATTGAATAATCCTCTCTTTTCTGCTTCTTCTACCCATTCTTCGGAATAGTTGTTTCCATTGAAAATAATTCTCTGATGAGCAGAAATGGTCTCCTTAATTAATGTATGAACAGCATTATCCATCTCTTCTGCTGATACATCTGAAAGCTTTTCTGCAAAATGAGATAATGATTCTGCAACTGCAGTATTTAAAATAACGTTCGGACCTGCAACGGATGCAGAAGAACCAAGCATACGGAATTCAAATTTATTGCCAGTAAATGCGAATGGTGAAGTACGGTTACGATCAGTAGTGTCCTTCATAAAATGAGGAAGTACATGGGCGCCAGTTTCCATCTGGATGGAAGCTGGTTTATTGAAATATTCATCATGTAATACGGCATTGACAATGGCGCTAATCTCGTCTCCGAGGAACATGGAAACAATGGCTGGAGGCGCTTCGTTTGCTCCAAGACGATGATCGTTGCCGGCACTTGCAGCGGACATACGCATTAAATCAGCGTAATTATCAATTGCTTCAATGATCGCTGCTAAAAATACAAGGAAACGAGTTGTTTTTGCTCTTGTTTTTCCAATGTCTAATAAGTTTTCTCCGGTATTTGTAGTAAGAGACCAGTTATTATGTTTACCGCTGCCGTTAATACCTTCAAATGGCTTTTCATGCAGCAGACATACCAAACCGTGTTTTTCTGCAACTTTTTTCATAACTTCCATTGTTAACTGGTTATGATCCACGGCAATATTCGTTGTAGAAAATACTGGAGCTAACTCATGCTGAGCAGGAGCTACTTCATTATGCTTTGTTTTAGCTGGAATACCGAGCTTCCAAAGTTCTTCATCCAAGTCCTGCATATAGGCGGAGACACGTGGACGAAGCGCACCAAAGTAGTGATCTTCCATTTCCTGACCTTTTGGAGCCATGGCGCCAAATAATGTTCTTCCGCAGAAAATTAAATCTTTTCTCTTTTTATATAAATCTTTATCTACTAAGAAATATTCTTGTTCTGGACCCACTGTAGTGGTAACTCTTGTCACATCTTCATATCCAAGTAAATGTAATACTTTCACTGCTTCTTTGCTGATTGCTTCCATAGAACGAAGCAAAGGTGTTTTTTTGTCCAAAGCTTCTCCACTATAGGAGCAGAAAGCAGTCGGAATACAGAGTGTATGTTCTTTGATGAAAGCTGGAGAAGTAGGGTCCCATGCAGTATAGCCTCTTGCTTCAAAGGTTGCACGTAATCCACCTGATGGGAAACTAGATGCATCAGGTTCTCCCTTTACCAATTCTTTCCCAGAAAATTCCATAATAATCTGCCCATCGCCGATTGGAGTAATAAAACTATCATGTTTTTCTGCTGTGATGCCAGTCATTGGCTGGAACCAATGAGTAAAATGAGTTGCACCATTTTCCACGGCCCATTCCTTCATAGCAACTGCAACCGAATTGGCAACTTCCAGTTCCAAGTGAGTTCCATTTTCAATTGTTTTGCGAAGTGCTTTATAAACATCTTTTGGAAGTTTATTTTTCATAATCTGATCATTAAATACAAGGCTTCCATATAACTCTGGTATATTTTTGTTCATGTTAAACTCTCCTTTCGGGATTCTCAGATTCTTAATAATACTTAATAATATTAGAAAAGGCGCCTCTATATACATGGATACATGTATACAAAAGCGCCGTTGCCTACGTGAACTAGTATACACGGTTCTAAATTGTTGTCAAGAGAAATTTAAAAAAAAACTAAGTTTTAAATAATTTTTGGAAGCTATGATGAAAATAAGGATGAAAACGAAAGTTGTTTTCGTGAATTATGGAGAAATATAAAAAAGACTTGAAATTTGTGAAAAGCTATGGTTATAATAAGACTGTTATACGTGTATACAATGATACAATGCGAAAGCATTTCCATTTTCCAAATACATAATTACCATTCATTTGGAACTTGGTAATCAGAAGGAGGAACAGTATGGCAGTAAAGTATGTATTTGTAACAGGCGGTGTTGTATCTGGTTTAGGAAAGGGGATTACCGCTGCATCTCTGGGACGGCTTTTAAAAGCAAGAGGATATCAGGTTACGATGCAGAAATTTGATCCGTATATTAACATTGATCCTGGAACGATGAATCCAATTCAGCATGGAGAAGTTTTTGTTACCGATGATGGAACGGAAACGGATTTGGATTTGGGTCATTATGAACGTTTTATTGATGAAAGTCTAGATAAGAATTCTAATGTAACAACTGGGAAAGTTTATTGGACGGTTTTACAAAAAGAACGTCATGGTGATTTTGGAGGAGGAACCGTTCAAGTAATCCCTCATATTACAAATGAGATAAAAAGCCGTTTTTATCGTGAAAAAGAAGAGGGAGAAGAACGAATTGCAATTATTGAAGTGGGCGGTACAGTAGGCGATATTGAAAGCCAGCCATTTTTAGAATCGATTCGTCAGTTCCAGCACGAAGTTGGACATGAAAATGCAATTTTAATTCATGTAACATTAATCCCATATTTAAAGGCTTCTGGGGAAATGAAGACAAAACCAACACAAGCCAGTGTAAAAGAGTTACAAGGTATGGGAATTTGGCCAGATGTGTTAGTCTGTCGTTCTGAAATACCATTAACGCAGGAGATCAAAGATAAAATTGCACTGTTCTGTAACGTTCCAAGCAGTCATGTGCTTCAAAATCTAGATGTAGAATACTTGTATGAAGTTCCACTTGTAATGGAAGAAGAACATTTGGCAGATGTAGTATGTGGGTGTTTAAAACTAGAAAACAATAAACCTGATTTAAGTGAATGGAAACAGATGGTAAATGCACTTCGTAATCCGAAAAGAGAAGTTCGCATTGCATTAGTAGGAAAATATATTCAGCTCCATGATGCATATTTAAGTGTTGTGGAAGCATTAAAACATGGAGGAATTGCAGCAGAATCTACTGTTGTAATTGATTGGGTTGATGCAGAAACGTTAACCGAACAAAATGTAGAAGAAGAACTAAAAGAGGCAGATGGAATATTAGTTCCAGGCGGATTTGGAGATAGAGGAACGGAAGGGAAAATTTTAGCGATTTCTTATGCGAGAATACATCATGTACCGTTTTTAGGAATTTGCCTTGGAATGCAGCTTGCGGTCGTAGAATTTGCACGTAATGTCATTGGATATAAGACGGCTCATAGCTCAGAATTAAATCCTCAAACCGATCATCCAGTCATTGCATTGATGCCAGAACAGGATGGAGTAGAAGATCTAGGAGGAACGCTTCGTCTCGGTGCATATCCATGTGTATTAAAAGAAGACAGTAAGGCATATGCTCTTTATGGAAAGAAAGAAATAAAAGAGCGCCATAGACATCGCTATGAAGTGAATAATGATTACAGAGATATATTAGAAGAATATGGTATGAGCTTGTCGGGCATTTCTCCAGATGGTAGAATTGTAGAAATGATGGAGCTTCCAGATCACGAATTTTTCATTGGAACACAGGCGCATCCAGAGTTTAAATCCCGTCCAAACCGTCCACATCCATTATTCCGTGGATTGATTATGGCAGCAGTGGATTATAAAGAAAATAGAAACAAGTAATGGAAAGAATGAGAAAATCTGAAAGTGTTTCTCATATAGAAGCAGGAAAGAAAGAATTCAGGTTAGGAATAAGAAAAAGAGGGTGAAACGATGAAGAAAAGACAAGTAAGCCCGCAGGGCAGCGGAATGTATTGTCCGCAGATGGAGCATGATAATTGTGGTATCGGTGCTGTTGTAAATGTAAAGGGAAGAAAAACGCATGAAACGGTACAAAATGCATTAAAAATTGTAGAAAACTTAGAACATAGAGCCGGCAAAGACGCCGAGGGAAAAACGGGTGATGGTGTAGGAATTTTATTACAAATCTCTCATAAATTCTTTACGAAAGCCTGCGCTTCTCTCGGCTTTTCTTTAGGAAAAGAACGAGAATATGGTATCGGTATGTTCTTTTTTCCACAAGAAGAATTAAAGCGCAATCAAGCAAAGAAAATGTTTGAAATTATTGTGGAAAAAGAAGGATTAAAACTGCTTGGATGGAGAGTTGTTCCAGTTATCCCAGAAGTATTAGGACAAAAAGCGAGAGATTGTATGCCTTATATTATGCAGGCATTTATTGAGAAACCAGCAGAAGTAGAAAAGGGACTGGATTTTGATCGAAAGCTCTATATTGTACGTCGTGTGTTTGAGCAGAGTAATGACAATACCTATGTCGTGTCATTATCCAGCCGTACCATCGTATACAAAGGTATGTTCTTAGTTGGACAGCTTCGCACGTTCTTTGCAGATTTACAGGATGTCGATTATGAATCTGCGATTGCGATTGTACATTCTCGTTTTAGTACGAACACGAATCCAAGCTGGGAACGTGCACATCCAAATCGTTTTATTGTACACAATGGTGAGATTAATACAATTCGAGGCAATGCCGATAAGATGCTGGCAAGAGAAGAAACGATGTCTTCTCCATACTTAAAAGATGAACTGCATAAAGTATTACCAGTTGTTAATGTAAAAGGTTCCGATTCCGCAATGTTAGATAATACGTTGGAATTTTTAGTTATGAGTGGAATGGAGCTTCCACTGGCAGTTATGATTACGATTCCAGAACCATGGGCAAATAACCAGACGATTTCTCAGGATAAACGAGACTTTTATCAATATTATGCCACAATGATGGAACCATGGGATGGACCAGCTTCGATTTTATTTAGCGATGGAGATGTGATGGGAGCGGTATTGGACCGAAATGGTTTGCGTCCATCTCGTTACTATGTCACAAGTGACGATCAGGTCATTTTATCTTCGGAAGTGGGCGTATTGGATATTCCAGCAGAAAAGATTGTCAGCAAAGAACGGCTTCGCCCTGGAAAAATGCTTCTAATTGATACCGTAAAAGGAGAAATTATTGAAGATAATCGAATTAAAGAAGAATATGCACAGAGACAGCCTTATGGAGAATGGCTGGATCGCTATTTAGTAGAGTTAAAAGATTTGAAAATTCCAAATACTCGTGTAAAAGAATATTCCAAAGAAGAATTAATTCGTCTGCAAAAGGCATTTGGATATACCTATGAAGAATATCGTACTTCCATCCGAAATATGGCATTGAATGGCGCAGAGGGAATTGGAGCGATGGGTGTGGATACGCCACTTTCCGTCCTTTCCAAAGAACATCAGCCGTTATTCCATTATTTTAAGCAATTGTTTGCTCAAGTAACCAATCCTCCAATTGATGCAATTCGGGAAGAAATTGTAACTTCTACTACGATTTACATTGGAGAAGATGGAAATTTATTAAAGGAACAGGCGAAAAACTGTCAAGTATTAAAAGTAAATAATCCAATTTTGACGAACACAGATATGCTCAAGATTAAAAATATGAAAGTCGATGGATTCCATGTCGCAGAGGTTCCAATCACATATTATAAGAGTGCTCCATTGGAGCGTGCGATTGAGAGATTGTTTGTGGAAGTGGATAAGGCACATCGAGATGGTGCAAATATCTTGATTTTATCCGACCGTGGTGTGGACGAAAATCATGTGCCGATTCCATCCTTATTGGCAGTTTCTGCGGTACATCAACATTTAGTAAAGACAAAGAAACGGACTTCGTTAGCAATTATTTTGGAATCAGGAGAACCAAGAGATGTTCATCATTTTGCAACATTGCTTGGATATGGTGCATGTGCAATTAATCCATATTTAGCACAGGAAACCATTCGGGAATTAATTGACAGCAGAATGTTAAATAAAGATTATTATGCGGCAGTCGATGATTATAATCATGCAATTTTACATGGTATCGTTAAAATTGCTTCTAAGATGGGTATTTCTACGATTCAATCTTATCATGGTTCTCAGATTTTTGAGGCAATTGGTATCTCTCAGGAAGTGATTGAAAAGTATTTTACTGGAACAATTAGTAGAATTGGTGGAATTACATTAGAAGACATTGCAAACGATGTAGATCGTCTGCATTCCGAAGCATTTGATCCATTGGGACTTGGAACGGATTTAACGTTAGATAGTATTGGAAGACATAAAATGAGAAGCAGTGGAGAGCAGCATCGTTATAATCCTCAGACCATTCATCTCTTACAGCAGTCTACCAAAACAGGAAGCTATGATATGTTTAAACAGTATACGGAATTAGTAGACAGAGAACAATCGGGATATTTAAGAAATTTAATGGACTTGAAGTATGCCGATCAGCCAATTCCATTGGACGAAGTGGAAAGCGTAGAATCCATTGTGAAGCGATTTAAAACAGGTGCGATGTCCTACGGCTCGATTTCTCAGGAAGCACATGAGACATTGGCAATTGCGATGAATCAGCTGCATGGAAAATCGAATAGTGGAGAGGGTGGAGAAAGCGATGAACGTTTGAAAGATGCTGGAAAGACAGGAATCAATCGCTGCTCTGCAATTAAGCAAGTTGCTTCGGGACGTTTTGGTGTAACAAGTAAATATTTAAATAGCGCACAGGAAATTCAAATTAAAATGGCGCAGGGAGCAAAACCAGGAGAAGGCGGACATTTACCAGCAATGAAAGTATATCCTTGGATTGCAAAGACAAGACATTCTACACCAGGTGTAAGTTTAATTTCTCCACCTCCACATCACGATATTTATTCGATTGAAGATTTGGCTCAGTTGATTTATGACTGTAAAAATGCCAATACAAGAGCCAGAATTTCTGTAAAATTAGTATCGGAAGCAGGTGTTGGTACGGTTGCAGCAGGTGTTGCAAAGGCAGGAGCCCAAGTTGTTTTAATTTCTGGCTATGATGGTGGTACTGGTGCAGCTCCTAGAAGTTCCATCCATCATGCAGGACTTCCTTGGGAATTAGGTTTGGCAGAAACTCATCAGACGTTACTGAAAAATGGACTGCGTAACCGTGTAATTTTAGAAACAGATGGTAAATTGATGAGTGGACGGGATGTTGCAGTTGCAGCATTATTGGGAGCAGAAGAATTTGGTTTTGCAACCGCTCCGCTTGTAACGATGGGCTGTGTTATGATGAGAGTTTGTAATTTAGATACCTGTCCAGTTGGTGTTGCGACACAGAATCCAGAATTGAGAAAGCGTTTTAAAGGAAAACCAGAATATGTCGTAAACTTTATGAAGTTTATTGCCCAAGAATTAAGAGAATATATGGCAAAATTAGGCGTTCGTACTGTGGATGAAATGGTTGGACGTACCGATTTGCTTGTTAGAAAAGAATTAAAAGGAAATCAACGTGCTGCAAAATTAGATTTAAGTGCGATTTTAGAAAATCCATTTGCACAGCCAGGTGCAAAAGTAACGTTTGATCCAAAGAAAGTTTATGATTTTGAGTTAGAAAAAACATTGGATGAGAGAGTTTTAATGAAAAAACTTGGTCCATCGCTTCGTACTGGTGAAAAGAAAACATTAAAAGTAACTCTTCGGAATACCGACCGTACCTTTGGTACAATTTTTGGTTCTGAAATTACAAGACAATGCGGAGATTCTCTGGAAGAGGATACGTATGTCATTGAATGTGAAGGAGGCGGAGGTCAGAGCTTTGGAGCGTTTATTCCAAAAGGTTTGACATTGCGTTTATCTGGTGACAGCAACGACTATTTTGGCAAAGGATTATCAGGCGGTAAATTGGTTGTGTTCCCTCCAAAGGGAGTAACTTATAAAGCTGAAGACAATATTATTATTGGTAACGTCGCCTTATATGGAGCGACAAGCGGAAAGGCATTTATTAATGGTGTCGCAGGAGAACGGTTCTGTGTCAGAAATTCTGGTGCAATTGCAGTAGTAGAAGGCGTTGGAGAACATGGATGTGAGTACATGACAGGTGGTCGTGTCGTTGTACTTGGAAAGACTGGAAAGAACTTTGCAGCTGGTATGAGCGGTGGTATTGCCTATGTATTGGATGAACACAATGGCTTATATCGAAATATGAATAAAGCAATGGTTTCTGTGGAAGAGATCTCCAATAAATACGATGAGATGGAATTAAAGCAGATGATTGAAGAACATGTGGAAAATACAGGTTCTCAGAAAGGCAAGGAAGTCTTGGCAAATTGGAAAGAATATTTGCCGAAGTTTAAGAAAATTATTCCAGAAGATTATAAGAGAATGATGATGCTTAGTACCAAGTTTGAAGAAAAAGGACTGAGCAGTGAACAGGCGCAGATTGAAGCATTTTATGAAAGCGTGAAAAAAGAATAAGGAGGAACGATCATGGGAAAACCAACAGGATTTTTAGAATATGATAGAGAAAATAGTATTGCTGTGGAACCAAAGGAACGTATTTCTCACTTTCATGAGTTTCATACGCCGCTCTCAAAGGAAAAGCAGCAGTTACAAGGAGCCAGATGTATGGCATGTGGCGTTCCATTTTGCCAGTCTGGTATGATGATTGGAGGAATGGCTTCTGGCTGTCCGCTCCATAACCTGGTTCCAGAATGGAATGATTTGGTTTATACAGGAAACTGGGAACAAGCTTATTATCGTCTTACAAAAACGAATTGTTTTCCAGAATTTACCTCTCGTGTTTGCCCTGCACTTTGTGAGGCTGCATGTACTTGTGGATTAAATGGAGAACCAGTAGCGACAAAAGAAAATGAACGTGCGATTATTGAGTATGCATTTTCGCATGGACTTGTAAAGGCAAATCCACCAAAAGTACGTACTGGAAAGACAGTGGCAATTGTTGGAAGTGGTCCAGCAGGATTAGCAGCAGCGATGCAGTTAAACAAAAGAGGACATCTTGTAACCGTATTGGAACGTCATGACAGAATCGGCGGATTGCTTCGCTATGGAATTCCAAATATGAAATTAGAAAAAGAAATTTTGGATCGTCGGATTCAATTAATGGAAGAAGAGGGAATTCAGTTTGTTACAAATGCAGATGTCGGAAAAACGATAAAAGCGGAAGATTTATTAAACCAGTATGACCGTGTGATTTTGGCATGTGGCGCATCCAATCCAAGAGATATTAAAGTGCCAGGAAGAGAAGCCAATGGAATTTATTTTGCAGTTGATTTTTTATCGGCGGTAACAAAAAGTTTATTGGATTCTAACCTAACAAATGGAGAATTTCCATCCGCCAAAGGAAAACATGTACTTGTTATCGGTGGTGGCGATACTGGAAATGATTGTGTTGGTACATCTATTCGTCTTGGGGCAAAATCAGTCGTTCAATTAGAAATGATGCCAAAACTTCCAGATCAGAGGGCAGAAAATAATCCATGGCCAGAGTGGCCGAGAGTCTGTAAAACAGATTATGGACAGGAAGAAGCAATTGCTGTATTTGGACACGATCCAAGAATCTATCAGACGACAGTAACCGAATTTATCGCAGACGAAAAGGGCAATGTCAAACAAGCGAAAATCGTACATCTGGAACCAAAGAAAGATAAAAAAACAGGCAGAATGCAAATGGTTCCAGTAAAGGGAAGCGAAGAAGTTATCAAGGCAGACCTGGTATTAATTGCAGCAGGATTTTTAGGATCTCAAAAATACGTAACCGATGCATTTAAAGTAGAGCTGGATGCTCGTACAAATGTTGCTTCCAAACAAGCGCCATATCAGACCTCCGTACCAAATGTATTTACAGCAGGAGATATGCATCGAGGACAGTCCCTCGTCGTATGGGCAATCCAAGAAGGAAAAGAAGCAGCAAAAGCAGTCGATGAATCATTAATGGGATATACAAATCTATAAAATATTCTAAAATAATAAAAGATTTCCCCGTTTCGGTGTTTAAAATAAAATTCCGAAATGGGGAATTTTTCATACATAAAATCGAACAAATATTGGAACCCGACGCTTCTTACCTTGTACTTACGACGTAAATGTCGTAACTTTATTATAGATTTTTTGCAGTGTTATTGATAATTTGAGAAATTTGTAGTATATTATACAAGAAAGTAGCGACGTAATCGTCGCAAATATGAGGTGACTGTAATGATTAAACGAGATTCTTATTTGAATCGCATGATTCATAATATGTGGAATGGTGAAGTCAAGGTAATCACTGGTATCCGCCGTTCAGGAAAGTCAGTACTATTGTTTGATCTGTTTTATGAGTATCTTCTCTCACAGGGGGTTCAGGAAGATCACATCATAAAAATCGAATTGGATCAGAGAAGATACTATAAATTTAGAAATCCCATAACACTTTGTGAATATGTTGAAGCTCTTGTAGCAGAACAGAAAGATGAAAAATTTTATCTGTTCATTGATGAGGTACAGCTTACCATAAAGGTTATAGACAAGGAAAATGGTGGAATTCAGGTTTCAATCTATGATATGCTGAATGAACTCAAAGCTTATAAAAATTTGGATGTATATGTGACAGGCAGTAACTCTAAGGGTCTCTCAAAAGATATCGCTACCGAGTTCCGTGGTCGTGCTACCCAAATTCATGTATTCCCCTTGTCCTTTGAAGAGATTTACTCTTACGTGGGCGGTGATGAGCGAAAAGTTCTGGATAACTATATGCTTTACGGCGGCATGCCACGCCTATTGGCGTTAAAAGATGAAAAGGATAAAAAAGATTATTTGTCCTCTCTGTACAGCGAATTGTATATAAAGGATATTGTAGAACGCAATGGTATCGAGCGTGAGGATATTCTGAATGATATTCTGGACTTCCTCGCTTCACAGATCAGTTCTCTGACTAATCCTACTAATATTGCCAATGCATTGACCAGCATGAAGAACGAAAAAGTTAATTCTACATTGGTATCAAACTATGTACAACACATCATTGATTCATTCCTTGTTTCTATGGCAAGGCGCTATGATGTGAAAGGAAAGACGTATTTCAAGTATCCTAACAAATACTATTACACAGATATTGGTCTTCGTAATGCAAGATTGAATTATCGCCAATACGATCCTGGACACATTATGGAAAATATCATTTATAATGAACTTCTACGTAAAGGGTATTCTGTTGATGTCGGTGTTGTAACCGATCGTACCAGAGGTGCAAACATTCAAAGGGAAATTGACTTCATTGTGAATGATGCAGATAAAAAAATCTACATCCAGTCTGCTTTTCAGATGAATACAGAGAAAAAAAAATCCTCAGAACTTGTATCCTTGACATTGACCAAGGACTTTTTCAAAAAAATTATTGTCCGTATGGATATTCCTCATAACTTTTATGATGAGCACGGAATTTTCCATTGCAATCTGATCGATCTGCTGCTTGGTCGTGTCGAATTGTTTTAATCAATAAATCGCTATGAGGCAAGAGTTATCAACGAAATGTTGCTTCCAAACAAGCGCCATATCGGACCTCCGTACCAAATGTATTTATAGCAGGAGATATGCATCAGTCCCTCTATGGGCAATCCAAGAAGGAAAAGAAGCAGCAAAAGCAGTTGATGAATCATTAATGGGATATACAAATCTGTAAATCATTTTAAAATACTAAAACAGTTCCTCATTTCGGTGTTTAAAATAAAATTCCGAAATGGGGAATTTTTCACACATAAAACCGAACAAATGTTCTTGATTTGTTTTTGGTTCTATGCTATAATTTCTTATAAGAGTGACGTATTACAATTATCTTTTTGCAGGAGAATGATTCATTTTGAAATCCAAATATAAAGGCTTATCTATATTAACTAGTTAGCTGATTCATTTCCCCAATTTACATTTTTATAGAAGGAGGCTATGCAGTTTTCATATGTATAGTCTCTTTTTACTATAAAAGTGTCGTCAATAGACGGACAGCTAAGGGAT
>DVHN01000068.1 GCA_018712075.1 Candidatus Fimimorpha faecalis | reverse complement strand
AAAAAGGAAAAAATAGTAAGGTGAAGTCCGCCTATAGGAATCCCCAGGTAAAGTTACGCTATCGGATGAAAAATTTTAATTGACAAAATTAAGGAAATGGAGTAAAGTGAAAGATAAGATAACGTGATTTTTTGTAGTGCAAAAATAGCAGTCAGCAAAAGGTTACCATATCGAAATATGTGATGGAAGTTTATCAGAGTTTCCATGCAAATATTGTTAATTAGGCGTTAAGCCAAGTTAGCCGCCTTGGCAACTATAAGTTGCCTTATTGATTGAGGTATGATAATAAGTTTGGACAAAACTTTTTTTAATACAAAACTCAAATTTTATAAGTTGGTTACTTTATAACCAATGCGCATATTGCGTATATCAACTTGTGAAACAGTCAATAAGAGTAGTAAAAGTGAGATATTTGCTATATAGACTCTGAATTTCTACATGATGAGAGCACAATTCCTCTTGAGAATCGTTTGCCTGAGGAAAGAGATATAATGAGAGTAGAGACTAGTAAAACAGGTGATGCGCAATCGCACACTTGTTTTTTTTGTGCGATAAACCCGTCAAATGTCCACTTGTGTAAGCACAGTATCCGCTTGACGGGCAAGTACAGCGAACGGCTTTGCCGCAAGCTGTGTCAAATCGCATATCGAGTAGGTAGATGAAATCTTCCCTATTCGATTAAATACGATTACTTGCACTATTTGTGCAAAAGCGTAAGCCACATAAAAAGATCTGGAATGTTTTATGAGAGAACGGATAATTCACACTTGTATAAAGCACAAACGGAAGGATATCCTTAGAATTATGTGGTGAGGAAACTGGGAAAAGAGAGGTTGGAGAATTGGGAGAGAAATTAAAATTATATGGTTTCAATAATCTGACAAAATCACTGAGCTTTAATATTTATGATGTCTGTTATGCCAAAACAGCACGAGAACAAAAAGACTATATCGCCTATATTGATGAACAGTATAATTCAGAGCGTTTGACGAATATATTGACAACATTAACCGATATGATTGGGGCTCAGGTGCTGAATATTGCACGCCAGGATTATGAACCCCAGGGAGCTTCTGTAACAATCTTAATTGCAGAAGAAACGATGGTTCCGGCAGGGGAAACACAGCTTGCTCATTTGGATAAGAGTCATGTTACCGTGCATACGTATCCCGAGTATCATCCCGAAACCTGTCTTGCCACATTTCGAGTTGATATTGATGTAGCCACTTGCGGTCAAATTACACCATTGTCTACACTGGACTATTTGATTGGTTCTTTTGATTCGGATATTATTACTATGGACTACAAAGTTAGAGGATTTACGAGAGATTTAAATGGTCAAAAACTGTTTATGGACCATAAAGTAACATCCATTCAAGATTATATTAGCCCATTGATTCTCAGAGAATATGATGCAGTGGATATTAATATTTATGAAGCGAATATTTATCATACAAAAATGATGCTAAAAGATATTAATTTACAAAATTATTTGTTTAATACCGATGTATACGAACTTCCTCCGAGAAAACGATTAGAGATTATGAATAATCTTAGACGGGAAATGATTGAAATTTTTAGCGGAAGAAATATTTATACAGGAGGATGAGAAATGAAATCACAAGAACGGGCGCCGATTTATGAGGCACTTCAGGAATTTCGGAAAATGCGAGTTGTTCCATTTGACGTACCAGGTCATAAAAGGGGAAGAGGGAACCCAGAATTAGCAATGCTGTTGGGAGATCGCTGTGTTAATATGGATGTAAATTCCATGAAGCCACTCGATAATCTCTGTCATCCTGTTTCGGTTATCCGAGAGGCAGAAGAACTGGCAGCGGAAGCATTTGGAGCAGCACATGCATTTTTAATGGTTGGGGGAACAACGTCGGCCGTACAGAGTATGATTCTTACAGTTGCAAAACGGGGAGAGAAAATTATATTGCCTCGGAATGTCCACCGAAGTGTAATGGGAGCAATGGTATTATGCGGGGCAGTTCCAGTTTATGTAAATCCTGATTCGGATGTGGAACTTGGGATTCCGCTTGGGATGAGTGTGGCTTCTGTCAAAAAAGCAATTCAAGATAACCCAGATGCAAAGGCAATTCTTGTGAATAATCCAACTTATTATGGAATCTGTTCTGACTTGCGTGCAATTGTACAATTGGCACATCAAAATGGGATGTATTGTATTGCAGATGAAGCACATGGGACGCATTTTTATTTTGGAGATGGATTGCCTGTTTCTGCGATGGAAGCGGGAGCAGATATGGCAGCGGTGTCCATGCATAAATCGGGCGGAAGCTTGACACAGAGTTCCATGCTTTTGATTGGTCCAAATATCCAGGAAGGCTATGTAAGGCAGATTATTAATCTAACGCAGACGACAAGTGCATCGTATCTATTGCTTTCCAGTCTGGACATTTCCCGTAGAAATCTGGCGTTAAGAGGAAAAGAGACATTTGCAGAGGTGATTCGTCTTGCAGAATATGCCAGAAGAGAAATTAATTTAATTGGAGGATACTATGCTTATTCAAAAGAAATTTGTAATGGAGATAGTGTCTATGATTTTGATGTAACAAAGCTGTCCGTCAACACATTGAATATTGGGTTGGCTGGAATTGAGGTTTATGATTTGCTTCGGGACGAGTATGGAATTCAAATCGAATTTGGAGATTTGGGCAATATTTTAGCTTATATATCCATTGGAGACAGACCAATGGATATCGAACGGCTTGTCAGCGCATTATCGGAAGTAAGAAGACGATTTGGAAAAACGAAAACAAATCTTTTTACACAGGAGTATATTGAACCAGATGTTTGTGTATCTCCACAGGAAGCATTTTATGCAGAGAAAGAATCGCTTCCAATTGATGCAACAGAAGGGCGAATTTGCAGTGAATTTGTTATGTGTTATCCTCCAGGAATACCAATTTTGGCACCAGGAGAGAGGATTACAAAAAAAATATTGGAATACATTGCCTATGCGAAGGCAAAGGGATGTTCTATGACTGGTACAGAAGATGCAGCAATTGAACGGCTAAACGTATTGAAAGGAGAGTAGTATGCAGTTATGGTTTTCTGAAATGCAGACCCCAAATGTTAAATTTTCGATTCGTGTAGATCGACAACTTTACAGCGGAAAAAGTGAGTTTCAGCGAATTGACGTATTTGAATCCCCAGAATTTGGGCGTTTTCTAACATTGGATGGATATATGATGTTAACAGAAAAAGATGAATTTATTTATCATGAAATGATTACCCATGTGCCAATGGCAGTTCACCCAAATGTAAAGAGAGTTCTTGTAATTGGTGCAGGAGATGGCGGAGTCATTCGGGAACTGGTACGTTATCCAGAAATTGAACAGATTGATTTGGTGGAGATTGATGAATTAGTAGTAGAAGTCTGTAAAAAATATTTGCCAAAAACGGCATGTCGTCTCGATGATGAGCGAGTTTCGATTTACTATGAAGATGGGCTTCGATTTATTCGTTCCTGTGAAGATAAGTATGATTTAATTATCGTGGATTCTACCGATCCATTTGGTCCGGGAGAGGGATTGTTTACAAAGGAATTTTATGGAAATTGTTATAAAGCATTGCATGAAGATGGAATTATGATTAACCAGCATGAAAGCCCGTTTTATGAAGAAGATGCAGCTGCGTGTCAAAAGGCACATAAGCAAATTGTACAATCTTTTCCGATTAGTCGAATTTATCAGGCTCATATTCCAACCTATCCGTCAGGGCATTGGCTGTTTGGGTTTGCATCCAAGAAATATCATCCATTGAAAGACTTACAGGAAGCACGTTGGAATTTAAGAGCATTGCACTGTAAGTATTATACAACAACATTACACAAAGGGGCATTTTATTTGCCGTCTTACGTAGAGGAGCTTTTAAAAGATGTTGAATAAAAATATTGAAACATTTATGGGCTGTGAAGCCGATTATAACGAAGCGGAGACAGTATTATTCGGGGCACCATTTGATTCTACAACTTCGTATCGGCCAGGTACGAGGTTTGGAAGCAGCGCAATTCGAAGAGAGTCTTATGGAATTGAAAGCTATAGTCCGTACCAGGATAAAGATCTCTATGATGGAGCCGTTATGGATAGCGGAGATTTAGAATTATGTTTTGGAGATACAAAACAGGCGTTGGATGCAATACAGGAACGTACGGAACAAATTTTATTGGATGGAAAACGTCCCTTCCTATTAGGCGGAGAACATCTCGTTACATTGGGAGCATTTCGGGCAATTGCAAAGCATTATCCAGAAGTTTCCATTATTCATTTTGATGCACATGCGGATTTAAGAGAAGAATATCTAAATGTGAAGCTCTCCCATGCCTGTGTATTGAGACGCTGCTGGGAATTGATTGGAGATGGACGAATTTTTCAGTTTGGAATTCGCTCGGGAGACCGGGAAGAATTTCGATGGGGAAAGGAACATGTCAAAACGAAAACGTTTGACTTTGAAGGACTGGAAACCGTATTGGAACAGCTAAAGGGAAAACCTGTTTATTTTACACTGGATTTGGATGTGTTAGACCCATCGGTATTTCCTGGAACAGGCACACCGGAGCCAGGTGGAGTTAGCTTTGAACAGCTGAGAAAAGCAGCTTTTCTTGTATGCAAAACTGCCAATGTTGTGGGATGCGATGTGAATGAGTTAAGTCCGCATTATGATCCGAGTGGAATTTCCACTGCGGTGGCGTGTAAAATAGTAAGAGAGATGCTGTTAGCATTTCAAAAGAAATAGAAAAATAAACTAAGAAAAGGAGCATAACGATTATGGGAAAGGCGTTAATTATTGGATGCGGCGGTGTTGCTTCCGTAGCAATTCATAAATGTTGTCAAAATAGTGAAATATTTGAGGAGATTTGTATTGCAAGCAGAACAAAATCGAAGTGCGATGCATTAAAAGAAAAATTGGAGCCTACAACAAAGACAAAGATAAAAACAGCACAAGTAGATGCCAATAACGTGGACGAGCTGGTGGCCTTAATTGAACAGGAAAAACCAGATGTTGTATTAAACTTAGCGCTTCCGTATCAGGATCTGACAATTATGGATGCATGTCTGGCAACGAAAACCCATTATGTCGATACCGCCAATTATGAGCCGGAGGACACAGCAAAGTTTGAATATAGTTGGCAGTGGGCATATCGGGAAAGATTTGAAAAAGCGGGTATTACCGCAGTACTTGGAAGTGGATTTGACCCAGGTGTAACAGGGGTATTTTCTGCCTATGCATTAAAGCATGAATTTGATGAGATCAATTATATTGATATTTTAGACTGCAATGGTGGCGACCATGGCTATCCATTTGCGACGAATTTTAACCCAGAAATCAACATCCGTGAAGTATCTGCAAATGGATCTTATTGGGAAGATGGACATTGGGTAGAGACAAAACCAATGGAAATCAAGCGTGTCTATAACTTTGAAGAGGTTGGAGAAAAAGATATGTATTTGCTCCATCATGAAGAAATCGAAAGCCTTGCGTTAAATATTCCTGGAATCAAACGGATTCGTTTCTTTATGACATTTGGACAAAGCTATCTGACCCATTTAAAATGTTTGGAGAATGTAGGAATGACTTCCATTGAACCAATTATGTATGAGGGAAAAGAAATCATTCCATTGCAGTTTTTACGTGCGGTACTTCCAGATCCAGCATCGTTAGGTCCTCGTACAAAGGGAAAAACGAATATCGGATGTATTTTCCAAGGGAAAAAAGATGGAAAAGAAAAAACTTATTATTTGTACAATATTTGCGATCATCAAGAATGTTATAAAGAAGTTGGCTCTCAGGCAGTTGCCTATACAACTGGTGTTCCAGCCATGATTGGAGCGATGATGGTGATGACTGGAAAATGGAATAAGCCAGGTGTTCACAATGTGGAAGAATTTGATCCAGATCCATTTATGGATGCATTAAATAAATGGGGACTTCCTTGGAGAGAAAACTTCCATCCAGTATTAGTGGATTAAAGAAGAGAGGAAGAAATTGATGCAGCAAAAATGGAAAACGCCATATTTTCTTGTAGATGAAGCTCGTTTGATCCATAATTTAGAAATTTTAAAAGAAGTAAGGGAACGGGCAGGCTGTAAAATTCTGCTTGCCCAGAAAGCCTTTTCTATGTATGCGGTCTATCCACTTTTGAGAAACTATCTGGATGGAAGCACCGCAAGCGGGCTTTATGAAGCAAGACTTGGAAAAGAATATTTTGGTGGAGAAACCCATGTATTTTCCCCAGCATATCGAAATGACGAGTTTGCACAGATTCTCCATTATGCAGATCATATTGTTTTTAATTCTCCTGCACAAGTAAAAAAATATGCAAAACAGGCCAAAGAAGCAAAAAAATCCATTGGACTTCGCTTAAATCCAGAATGTTCCACACAAGAAGGACATGCGATTTATGATCCATGTGCTCCAGGTTCTCGGCTTGGTACGACATTGGAAAACCTGGATGAGAGTATGATTCCGATTTTAGATGGATTCCATTTCCATACCCTTTGTGAACAAGATTCCGATGATTTAGAAAAAACGGTAGAAGCAGTAGAGCGTAAATTTGGACATTATCTGAAAGGAAAGAAATGGCTTAATCTTGGAGGGGGTCATCATATTACACGTCCTGGATACGATTTGGAGCGTTTGATTCGGATTATTCGCCATCTAAAAGAAACTTATGACTTAGAAGTTTATTTAGAGCCTGGAGAAGCCGTTGTCCTAAATGCAGGATTTTTAGTTTCCAAAGTATTGGAAGTCGTAAAAAATGGAATTTTGATTGCAATTTTAGATACATCAGCAGCATGTCATATGCCAGATGTACTAGAAATGCCATATCGTCCTCCACTGCAAAAAAGTGGACTTCCAGGAGAAAAAGCGTATACCTATCGCCTCGCTGGACCAACTTGTCTGGCTGGAGATGTAATAGGAGATTATTCATTTGATCAGCCGCTAAAGGAAGGCGATGAGCTTGTATTGGAAGATATGGCATTGTATACAATGGTAAAGACCAATACATTTAATGGAATGCCACTTCCATCTATTGTACTGCAAAAATCAGACGGAACACAGCAACTAATCCGAGCTTTTGGATATGAAGATTTTAAAAATCGGTTGTCATAGATAAAAAACAACACTTGTAGATGAAATTAATCTCTTCAAGTGTTGTTTTTGTTAGCAGAACAGGTGACAGCTGCAGGACTGCATCGCAGCAATGAAAAGGATAGAATGACATTTTACTATAAAAGTGTCGTCAATAGACGGACAGCTAAGGGAT
>DVHN01000067.1 GCA_018712075.1 Candidatus Fimimorpha faecalis | reverse complement strand
TACATGCGTACGATATTCAATGCCTCCTCCAAGATTATTGTAATCCAAACGAATTTCAATTCCTTCTAATCGAAGTCCTCTTCCATGCGTTCCTGATGTCTCTCCATTGGATACAAAGTCTTGCCAGCCGTCATTTTGTACATGCGTACGGTAGGAAACTGCCAATGTTTTTTCTACTGGTTTCTTTTCTAATGCTGCAACTGCTTTACTCAATGCGCTTAATGTTTCATCCACTTCTTTTTGTGTCACAGCTTCATTTTCCAACACTTGTTTTGCCTTTTGTATCATTTCCTGCAATGCCGCAAAACTCTCTTCGGTATACTCTGCTGAATCATAAGTTCCATAAATCGAAACTGCTACTTGAAGTCCTGTCTTATTTACTGGTGCTGGTGGATTTTCTAATTTTTTCGCTGCATCAATCAATGCCATTTCTGCTGCATCGACTTCTTCTTGTGTTGCCGTTTCACGGTCAATCACTTTCTTTGCATCGATCAACGCTTGCTGCAATCTCGCAAAACTCTCTGCCGTATAGTCTTCTGCTTTATATTGTCCATAAACACTCACAATAGCCTTTAAAATTGATCTGTTGACTGTCACTGGTTTTTCTGCTTTGTCTAACGCATTTGCTGCCGCAATCAGTACTTCTACTGCTTTGTCTGCTTCCTCCTGCGTTGCCGTTTCACTTAGCATAATTGCATTTGCCATTTCAAGTGCTTCTGCAAAACTTGCAAAACTTTCCTCCGTGTAATCGGAAGCTTCATACTCATTATAAATAGAAAGAACTGCTTTCAGCTTTGCCTTATCCACTACAGGAACGTGAACCAATCCTTCTGCTGCTTTATTTAAGTTTTCTAATGCTGTATCCACTTGTTCCTGTGTTGCAGCTGCATTTGCAAGTACCTCATTTGCCTGTTTCACCGCTTCTGCCAATGCTGCAAAACTTTCTTCCGTATAATCCTCTTGCTTATAAGCTTCGTAGATGGCCGTTGCTGTCTCTAATGCAGATTTATCCACCGTTATTGGCTTCTTCACTAATTCCGATGCTGCTTTTTCCAATGCTTCCATTGCTTTATCTACTTCTGCCTGCACCGCATTTTCATTTGTAAGTACTGCTCTGGCCTCTTCAAGCACATTGAAAAATGCTGTAAAACTTTCTTCGGTATAGTCCTCTTTGGAATACGTCTCATAAACCTTAATCATTAATTCTAATGCAGATTTATCTACCGTTTCCTGTCCAAATTCAATCACAGGAACTACACAATATCCATCGGTTTCTTGAACAACAATTTCAGCGCTCTTAGAATTTTCACCGCTGATTACTTGAACATGATAAGTTCCATACGGCACATTTTTAAATTTATAATTTCCTAATTCATCCGTTGTAGTTTTTCCAATTACAGTTTCTCCTTGTAAGAGCGTTACCTCTGCTCCTTTCAAGGCTGCTCCATTGTTCGCAACACGTCCTGCTACGTTTTGCTGTTCTCCCGTTGGCGCATCATATGAGGTAACTTTAATATTGTCTACTAATACTTCTTTTCCAGTTCTGCAATTTAACCCAACATATCCAGCTTCCGTTGGCATACCTTCCATCGTATTACTCAATACTTGCGTTCCATTGATCCAAAGAGTAATCGTATTATCGACAATTTCTGCCTTCCAATGCATCGTTTTTCCTATATCGAACGACTCACCTTCTGACATACCACTATATTTTGTACTGCCTTCATTCCAATACTGCGTAAAATACCTTGTTGTTCTGTCTTCCACGCCTACATAGATACGATTATCCATATCCTTTGCACGGAATAAAATACCAACACGTGTACCATCGGCTGTAACAGGAGTGATATCCATTTCGATACATCCATTTTTAAACTCTGGTGCCTGTGTTTCATATGCATTTGACCATCCGCCACTTGGGAATGTCAGTTTAGTTGCTCCATTTTCATTTGCAAATGCTATATTTGTTGTTCCTGGCAAATTAGCCCAATAAATTTTTCCATCTTCATAATCGTTGACATAATCTGCGGCACCTTCTGGTGTCCGAGGCAAAAGCATGAGATTAACCGTATTTTCTTCCTGCTTTGTTGCAGAAAATTCTTTGGATAATGCCTCATATCCATCTGCGGCTGTTTGAATCAAATAATCTTTCGTAGGAACATTTTCAAAGACATATTCCCCTTGTTCATTCGTAACAGTTGTTTTTTCTATATTCGTTGCGGAAAGTGTCACCGTTAAACCAGGCATTGGAACACCAACTGCACTGACTACTCCTTTAATTGTTGTAGAAGCTTCATTTAATACAAAATTATGAACTGCCTTATAGATGCCTGCATTTTCCTCTGTTACAGTAACATTTTCTGTTACTGTTATATACTGATCATCCTCCGCTGTAATCTTAGAATCTCCAATTGGAACTCCATACAAAAGATACGTTCCATCTGCAGCTGTTTTTGTACGGATGTCTCCAATACAAACCGTTACCCCTTCAATTGCATTTCCACTGGCATCGGTTACACTTCCTCCTACATTACCAGTAATTACTTTTAATGCTGAAATCGCCGTTTCCAACGCTTCTTTTGTATCATCTACCGTTTTTTGAATAGCTGTATCATCTGCCGATATATTTTTCGCTGTCTGTAATACCTCTATAAACGCATTCCATGTAGTTTCTTCATAGTTTACTTCTTTATAAGAACTTGCTTCATGCATCAGGGCACGAAGTTCTGTTTTATCTACTTTTGGAAGAGCTGTCAGAGCTGCTGCTGCATTAATAAGAGCATCGAACACTTCTGTAATTTGAGACTGTACAACCTGCTCTGTATTTGCCACAACAGTTGCCGTTTCTAATGCTTGAACAAAAGTCTCCCAACCCTCTGCTTCATATTTCTGCTGTTCATATCTGCCATATTTTTCAATGGCTGCCCAAAGACTACTCTTATCTACAGAAAGGGCTTGTCCTGCCGCTGTTAATTGTTCTGTCACTTCATTGATCTGAGACTGCGTATAATTATCTGCTTGAAGAATTTCTTTTGCCTCTGTCATTACAGATTCAAACCAGTTCCAGCTTTTTTCTGAATAATCTTCTTTCTTCGCATCTTTATAAGTATCTATTACTTCTTGTAATGCTGATTTATTGACGGATGAAACAACCAATGCATCCATCGCCTCTTGTAATTCGAGTATTGCAGTTTGAATCTCTTCATTCGTTGGATTGAGTTTATTCTGAACTGCGTTTGCTGCCTGTAATTTTTCTTGCAGTAATTCCCATCCTTCTGAATAATCCGATTCATTAAGTGCTTGCGCTTTCTCAACAATCTGATTCAGTTGTTCGCTTCCTGCGGCAACAAATGTCTCATTTTGAGCATTTCCATAATACTTCTCCAGCAATTCCACTGTATCCATAGAATCATAAACAATTTCTGCTTCTTCGGAAGTACCCTCTGGCAATGCAAATACAAGTTTCGTTGTTCCAGAGCCAGACTGATAGGTCAGACTTTGTTCTATTCCATCAATCTTTACCTTTAATGTCATATTACCCATTAAAAAGATTTCTTCTGATGCCTCTAATATAACCGTATTTCCATCTCGAACCAGTCCTTTTACCTGTGGTCCACTTTGCTGAACTTCTTGTTCTGAACCAAACATAATCCACTCTGTATTAAACTTTGTAAACATCATATTTGGAACCACTGCTTCATAAAACAGTCCAATCTGATTTTCTCCCAGCACACTTAAACAAGAATATGCATAATTGCCAGGGAAAACAACTTGAGAATATGGCCATACAAATTCATCCGTATTTGGATCATAATAACCAAGACGTACTGTACCGTTGGAACGGCTGCTTGCGTTTGGATTTGCAAATACAAACAACTGCTTTCCTTCCAATCCCTCCACCTCATATGGGTAAGGTACAACTGTCATCTGACAATAAGGATCTCGAAGTGTTTTATCTTGCTGTAATTCGTCTTCCCATGTTTCTCCACCATCATAACTTGTCGCAATCATAACATTACCTTGATAGCTTCTGCAAAATAGTTTTAAAACACCTTTTCCATTTTTATCTTTTACTTCTACTACTTGTGATTCGGTCAGCATCGCAGAAGTATTATGTAATGTTTCTGAATTCAATACTTGCCCATTATACAGCCTTCCATCGTTTGGAGATTCTCCGCACTTCCATGTCTCACCATGATCATCACTATAAATTACTGCACTGGACTGGCTATTTCCGATTACTGAATTCGTATAATAAACTGGAACTACCAATCGTCCATTTTCCATCTGGATTCCAACTCCAGGACCCGTTCCAAAGAACAACTGCCAGTCTTTTTTTATTCCCTTTGTAATATCAACTGGTTCTGACCAAGTTGCACCATCATCATCACTATAAACCATCCACAAATAGCTCGTCTTTAATGCCCTTAGTTCTCCTGCGTTTTCTCCTGTACGAAGGAAAATATTTCCGCACTCTTCTCCTGCTTTATAAAGAATACCATTTGTCAATTTCGGAACAGTATAATCGGTTTGATTACCATTTTCGTCATAAACAATTCCATTTTCTCGAATCGTATATTCCTTTTCATAAGCATCTTTTAATATATAATAACGCTCTCCGTCAATTTCTTTATAAGCCGAAGATGTTTCATCAATCGTATCACCCGACATTAATGCAGTAGATTCTGGGAACATATCTACAATAAAGAAAATTCTTCCCGTCTCCCTGTCTTGCACCATGGATGCATCAATCGTAAAAGAATAACGATCTCCACCTTTTGGAAGATCAATTAATGTCTGAGGATCCCCCCAAGTATCACCGCCGTCCAAACTTCTTCGGATCACTGCATCAATATTACCAGTATCACCTGCTCCACTCTGTCGTTTATCAATACCTGCAATGACCGTTCCGTCCAATGTAGTCAGTAAGGATGGAATACGATAGGAAATGGAATTATCATAGTTTTGATAGAATAAAGCGGTATCTTCTGTCTTCATCACACCCTCTGGCATTTCTGTTTCTTTTTGCTTCGTCGCCTGATGTTCTGGAAGAATCTGTTCCTCACTTAATACTCCATCCCATACTTGTACTTTATCAATATATCCGCTGAATCCCCATTGATTTGCTCCTGCAACACGATCCAGAGCACCAACTTTTACCGTAGTTGGGTCACTTACTTTATTAAAAAATCCTGTTTTATTATTCTGTAATGCAGCTTCTCCATCCACATAAATTGTAAATGAATTGTTTCCAAATACATATGTTAATGTATGCCAATAATCATCATTAATGGATGTTACTTTAGAAGATTGATTATAGTTCGTCGTTTTTCCATCAACCGTATCTCTAACTTCTACTCCAACCGTTCCAGAACTTGGATTTACATATACGACTGCATAAGAATTTGCACGTCCTGCCTGAGTAGAAGAAAGTGAAAACAATGCAGAAAGTCCCTGACTTGCATCTTTTGCACGATAACGTACGGTAATCGTTCCTGTTTCCAATCCCTTCAGTACATCTAAATATTCCGTAGCATCTACGGATTCTTTTCCCGAATTCATCGTTAGACGTTCTGTCTCGTACACTAAATTAGCTTCTGTTGGAATACTTCGTTCATCTGTTTCTACATGACTATTTTTTTCTTCTGTAACTCCCACTTCTTTTTCAGTAGATTCTCTGGCTTCCTTCTCCAATTGCATCTTATAATTTAAATCAGACGCAATAACTCCAGTTGGAGTCAAACTTCCCGACACTAGACTGGCACAACAGATCCATGCCATCGTTCTTATTCGTTTTCTCTTATTTTTCCTCATCAAACTCCTCCTTTTTACGAATGCTAATTATTATACATTGTATCATATTTCTATTTTTAATTCCATTTATTGATTGTGCATTTTTACGTATTTTTTTTATACAAACGTCCGATATTTTTTATATTTTTCTTATTTTTCAATATATTTATCCATATTTTTCTTATATTTTATACAAATTATTTTATATTTATAAAAACTGAATTAGACACTCATTATCCCCTAAATTGACATAAAAATAACTGGATCAAAACGACCGTTTTATCCTAAAACTACTCGTTTCAATCCAGTTATTTTACATTGTTATAAACAACTTATTTTTATTATACATTAATTTCAGCAGTCATTCCAAGTACATCCTTATTTTCTTCTAAAATCGGAGCAATTACTTCACTCAAGAATTCTTCTACTTGTTCTTTCGCACGTCCTGTATACTTTTCTGGCTGCATCGTCTTCTGTAACTCTTCTAAGGTTAAATTAAATGCTGGATCAGCTGCAATCAATTCCAGTAAATTGTTTTCCAAACCATTTACTTTTACATTTGCACCTGCCTGCATGGACAGAGTACGAATCTTTTCATGCAATTCCTGACGATCTCCGCCTGCCTTTACTGCATCCATCATAATATTTTCGGTTGCCATAAATGGAAGTTCTGCCATTAAATGTTTGCGAATTACTTTGTCATATACAACTAGTCCATCTACAACATTTAAATAAAGATCTAAAATTCCGTCTATTGCCAAAAATGCTTCTGGCACGCTAATTCTCTTATTTGCAGAATCATCCAATGTACGCTCAAACCACTGCGTAGAAGAAACTAACATTGGATTCATTGCATCTGCCATTACATAATTGGCCAATGACGCAATACGTTCACTTCTCATCGGATTTCTCTTATATGCCATTGCAGAAGATCCAATCTGATTTTTTTCAAATGGCTCTTCAATTTCCTTTAAATGCTGCAACAAACGAATATCGTTGGAAAACTTGTGAGCACTCTGTGCAATTCCTGCCAGCACATTTAATACACGGCTATCCACCTTACGAGAATATGTCTGTCCAGATACTGGATAAACACCATCAAATCCCATCTTTTCTGCAATCATCTGATCTAATTTTCTAATTTTAGCATGGTCACCATCAAACAATTCTAAGAAAGAAGCCTGTGTTCCAGTTGTTCCTTTCGAACCTAACAACCGCATTGTACTAATTAAATAATCCAGATCATCTAAATCCAGCTTTAACTCCATTATCCACAGCGTTGCTCGCTTACCAACTGTCGTTGGCTGTGCAGGCTGAAAATGGGTAAATGCCAGTGTTGGAAGTGCCTTATACTTATCTGCAAACTTTGCTAATTCATTGATTACATTCACTAACTTTTTCTTTACAAGTTTTAAGCCTTCGGTCATAATAATTAAATCGGTATTATCACCTACATAACAGCTTGTCGCTCCCAAATGGATAATTCCTTTCGCCTTTGGACATTGAACCCCATAGGCATATACATGTGACATTACATCATGACGAACTAATTTTTCCCTCTCTTTTGCCACATCATAATTGATATCATCTTTATGTGCTTTTAATTCCTCAATCTGCTCGTCTGTAATATTCAATCCTAACTCTTTTTCTGATTCTGCCAATGCAATCCAAAGTCTTCTCCATGTACAAAACTTTTTATCCTGAGAAAAAATATATTGCATCTCTTTGCTTGCATAACGTTCTGACAATGGGCTTGAATAGCGATCTGTTGCCATAATTTATTCCTCCTAAACGTTTACCTTCTTTTAAAGTCCAAGTCTCTTAAACACTTCCTGGTAAGCGTCTTCTACACCACCTAAATCTCTTCTAAAACGATCCTTGTCTAACTTTTCATGTGTATCCATATCCCAAAGTCTGCATGTATCTGGAGATACTTCGTCTGCTAAAATAATCTGTCCATGGAATCTTCCAAATTCAATCTTAAAGTCAATTAATTCCATGTTTGCTTGAGCAAAGTAATCCTTTAATGCATCATTGACAGCAAACGCATATTTTGTAATTGTATCAATCTCCTCTTGTGTTGCAAGACCAAGTGCCAATGCATAATAGCTATTAATAAATGGATCACCCAGCTCATCATTTTTATAACTAAACTCTAATGTAGGAGTCAACAGCTTTGTGCCTTCTTCTACACCCAGCTTCTTAGAAAAACTTCCAGCAGCTACATTGCGGATGATAACTTCTAATGGTACAATCTCTACCTTCTTTACGGCTGTTTCTCTATCACTCAATTCTTCTACATAGTGAGTAGGAATGCCCTTCTTTTCCAGCATCTGGAATACAATATTCGTCATACGGTTATTTACGACACCTTTTCCACTAATTGTACCCTTTTTCAATCCATTAAATGCAGTTGCGTCATCCTTATAATCTACAATTAATACATCTGGATCATCCGTTAAGAAAACTTTTTTTGCCTTTCCTTCATATAACTGTTCTAATTTTTTCATTTCAATTTGTAAGCGGAACGATCGGTTCCACCATGCTCCTTTCCATTAGTGTAATAAATCCACATTCGTAGTACAAGTGATATTTCTTACAAACTACCTCTAGCACGCAAATGGAACGTTGAAACATTCTACGTTCATTATGAGTATAGCGGACTAACACTAAAAAATCAACTCTTTTTCCAATCTCCTATAAAAATTTCACTCAACCTCAAGTATAGTACAGCTACTAGGGAATCCGTTTGGTAGATTTTTTTATCGTGATCAGAAAAAAATTTAGGCAACCGAATGAATCCAAAATACCTTTTGTTGTCCAAACTACTATTAACAGTAAAATTAGAAAAATAACTCTGAGTAATTATCTTACAACTCTTTCGATTTTCTATTACAAATGACAATATATTTTCATTAAATTGATTCTTTCATAAAATATAATACGTAGACCTAGAATTCAAATCAACAGTTTATATACTATATTTTTAATTGATAAAAAAACTAATATCTTAAACAAATACGACAACTTATCTAAAAAAATAACTACTGTTTTTTTTCTTGATAAACTGCTTCCCATTTTTTTTAATTTATGCTATTTTTAAATTGATTATTTATATAATATTCTATTTTAAAGGAGAGGATTCCCATGCACAAAATCAAATCATTACTTATTGCTACTGTTGTAACATTATCAATTGGAGCCGTGATGATTCCAATTGATCCTAACGGACCTGAAACAGATCCAAGTGAAACTACTGAGACCACAGAAACTACAGAAACACCAGAAATCGTCCCATTCCATGATGGACCTCTTGAAAATTAAAATCAGGTTGGTTCATACTCGACTCAAGCTTTATATACCTCCCTTATATAAAGCTTGAGTTATTCAACTTTCTCTAAAAAAGCTTCTATATGTTCCTTCAAAAATTCTATATAAAACGTATCATTTAGTATTTTTGCTACTGTTTCAGCTTGTCTTAATTTTTTCTCATGGATGGTATCTCTTCTTATTTTTCCTCCTTGTTGTAACATCTTTTGTTCTCCATTCCAAGCAATATTATAACAACATGATACAATTCTTTCTAACGTACCTTGTTTTAAAAAAGAATATATGTTTTCATAAGTCTGTTTTGTTGATTTTTCATACTCTCCTATTGATCCAGTAATAGAAATATAATTTACTGCTACTATATTATATCCACCATATTCTATATATTTATATAGTTTGCTATCTTTATAACTCTCAATAATACTTTCCCATATAAAAAGTGCTTTTTTGTAATCTTTTTGTTTGGCATATCCAGTAGCCAAGTTATTTAATATTCTAACTTCTTGTCTTAATAACGGCCGTTTTTCCAATCTCTTACTCGGATATTCTGGAATTGTATAATGTATTGCCTTTTCTAATTGTTCTTTGTCTTGTTGTAAAGAAATTTCATGTAGCTCTCGTTCTAAAATCGTTTTCATTCTCAAAAAATATTGCTTATTTTCTGGACAATACTCAATTAACTTTTTTTCTTTAAATTCCTTTTCTAGCTGCTTAAATAATACCTCTGCTTTTTTATATTGATTTCTCCGGATGTATTGATCAATACGTGCTTTTTTTCTAATATGATCTATATTTGCTCCATGTAACTGTGTAATATAGTAAGTTTGTGGCAATTTTAATTTTTCCATCCATTTAAAAAATGTTTTTACGGGACAACTTCCTTCTAACTCCATTTTCTGGAATGATTGACTAGTACAAACATCCTCACAAAATTCTCTTTTAGATATTCTCCAAAATTTTCGCTGTCGTTCCAATAATTCATTAAATACATAACAATTTCGGTATCGTTCTAAGGAATACGTCATATATGGATTTAAATTACATTCTTGATATAAATCCACAATCGTCATTCTTTCAATTTGTATTTGTTCTAATCTTTTTCTTCTTCCATAACTCAATGTTTGTCTTTTTTGCGCTTGCTGCTCCAATTTTATGTATTGATCTTGCAATTCAACTAAGTGAAAAAGTTTAGCGTTACAATACAATATATTAATTCCTGTAATAGCATAATATCTAGCATCTTCATATTGTTCTTTTCGCTCATATATTTTAGAAAGTTCTAAATAAACATATGGCATATACATAGCTGTTAAATTAGGAGAAATTTTTCTTTCCTTTGTATAATCTACAATCTGCTTTAATATATGTTTTGCCCGTTCTAACTGGTTTCTCCTTCGATAGCAAGCAGCTAATAAAGTTAAAAGTTCCATTTCTTCTGGAGCTAAACATAATTGTTTTAACGGCTTATTTTCAAATTCGGGAATTGTATAAGAAATTATCTCTCTTAACATAGAAATCTCTAGATTAATATTTCCTTTTCTCTGCATTATAATTAACACTCGCATTTTTCCAATAAACTGTTGATGAATCACATGTTCATTTATCGTAGCTTCTTCGTATTGTTGAATTAATTGCTCTGCTTCTTCATATTGTTCTTGATTATATGCTTCATAAATTTTTTCTCTCTGAATAAAACGTTGTGCATCTCTTTTTAAAATAATCATTTCTACTTCACCAGGATCTAGACCAACTCTTTTTAAAATTCGATCTACTACAATTTTATCATCGATATATTGACCTTTTCCTAATTTATAAAGAATATTAATTTGGCAAACACCCTTCACAATATCTTTTAATCGATCTCCATTTTCTCCTCGTTTATACTCAATCAAGGCTTTTAAATCTTCCCTATATAAGTTTTTTTTCTCTTCTTCTCCACATATCATTTTCTTCATCCTTTCTCATTATGTATAAAGACTAGTTACAAAGACAAGAATGGCTGACACAATTTCCTATATTTTTATAAATGTGTCAGCCGTTCTATACACTATAGTTTTTCCATATATTGAGCCGCCTGTAGTATCAATGTAAAAACTTTATATAACGCTCATTTCTATATATAGTTAGGATTATAACATAATACTCCATTTTTTTCCAAAAAAACCTTCTACAAAAAATTCTATTTTATCCCTTTTTTAGCTTTGCTGTCGATATATTCTTAAAAATTCGACATAAAATGCATCATCTAACATTCTCGCTAAAACCTCTGCCTGCATTAACTTTTTTTGATATAAATCATTTTTCTTAACATTCTCATTTTGCTTTACTAATTCTTGCTCTTTATTCCATGCAACATTATAACAGCATCTCAACATTCGCTCAACGGTTCCTTCTTCCAAAAGACGCCTTACAATTTCATAAGCTTTTTGGTTAGATAGCTGATAATCTCCATTTGATCCAATTCTACTCATATTATTAATTTCAATCAAATTCTTTTCATCATATTGTGCTCCCTGGCAGATCCATTTACCCAAATAATTTTTTTCTAGTTTTGTCCATATTTTAATGCATTCTTTATATTTTTCCTGACTAGCATATCCAGCTGCCAAACTATTCAAAAGCCGCATTTCTTTTCTACGAAGTGGATAACTAGAAAAATCAACATTTTCATATTCAGGAATCGTAAGATGTAACGCTTCCTTTAGACGACTTTCATTTTCCTCTAGAGACATGCCTCGTATTTCTCTTTCCAAAATCGTATGTATCCATAAAAAATATTGTTTATTTTCTGGACATATATCTTTTAAATGTTTTTCCTCAAAAATTTCTTCCAATTGATTAAATAATACTTCTGCCTTTTCATATTGTTGCCTTCGTATATAATGTTCAATACGAAAATACATTCTAATATGATCTGTATTGCCTCCATGAAGTTGTATTATATAATAAGTTTGTGGCCATCCAATTCGCTTCATCCAATCATTGAATGTTTTCTTTGGATCACTCGTTCCTCTCTCTATACTCAGATATGCAACTGTAGTACAAATTCCTTTGTGGAAGTCTCTCCTTGATAATTTCCAAAAATCACGGTAGAAGATTAATAGCTCATTAAAAATATAACAACTTTGATATCCATCTGTTGGATATAAGCGGTATGGGTCTAAATCGGATTCCTGATACAATTCCAAAAGCACTTGTCTTTCTTCTTTGATCTGCTCTATTCTTGTCTTTCTCCAAGCGCTTAGTTTTTGTCTCTCAGCAATAAATTGTTCTATTTTTAAATACTGTTCTTGTAATGCAACTAAATAAGAAACCTTTGCAGTACCATATAAGATTTTAATTCCTATCAGTGCATAATATCTTGCATCTTCATACTGTAATTCTGCTTCACAAACCTTGGATAGTTCCAAACAGGCAAATGGTACATAAGAGCTTCTCAGATTTTCTGACATTTTACGTCTCCTTGCATAATGGAAGATCTCTTTTAATAACATTTTTGCACGAGTAAGTTCGTTTCTTCTTCTGTAGCAAGATGCCAGTAAAATTAAAAGTTCCATTTCTTCAGGCGCAAATGATATTTTTTCAAAAGGCACCTTTCCCAAGTTTGGAACTGTATAACTAATTGCTTCTTTTAATATTGGTATAATCTGATTCATATTTTTATTTTGTTGAATCATCATCCATACACGCATTTTCTTTACAAACTGTTGATGAATTCGATGCATTTCTGCTGTTTCTTTCTCATATTCTTGAAGCAGTTGTTCTAATTTACCATACTGCTTTTGATTGTAGGTTTTATATATCTCCATTCGCTTTGCAAAACGTTCTGCATCCCGTTTAAAGATAATCATTTCTATTTCTGCTGGATCAATTCCCACTCTTCTCAATACTCGATCCATAACAATTTTATCTTCTGCATGATATCCTCGTGTAATTCGATCGATACTGCTTGTTGGAATAATGGATTGGGCAATATTCCACAACCGTTCATCATTTTCTTCTCTCCTATAATCAATCAAATGTCTTAAATCTCTTGCGTAGATGTTTTCCTTCTCTTGTTTCTTTTCCATTACATTTTCCTTTCCCCATTTTTCTATGTATAGTGGATATCACAACGAATATCCACTATATAAATAACATTCTTTACAGTAAAATTCCTTCTTTCAATGCAAATGAATAAATCCATTGCTGTTTCACTGGCTTTTGGCTAAGTCTTTCCAAAGCTTGTTTATAATAATCCAACTGAATCTGATAACGCTGTTTTAACTGCTCCACTCCCTTCTCTGGATCAACCCGATCTGTTTTATAGTCAATTAAAATCCAACCATCCTCTTCTTCTATCGCTGCATCAATTACCCCTTGTATCATAACCCAATCATTTTCTCCACCATGGACGTTCGGCTCTAATTCTTGTGGTGTTACTCCAATAATAAATTGTTGTTCAGTTTTCAAGGTTCCTTGTTGCTGTGCTTTAATGACTTGCTTTCCAAGCTCATCTCTATAAAAATTCACAAAGTCCATATCCCATATAACGGTTCTTTCTTCTTTTGTTAAGATTCCTGTTTGCATCAATTGATTCAAATCTTGCTCCAATGTCTTTTTTTGAACTGGAAGTGTCGGATGCAAATGTTGTAATACTTTATGATACACCGTTCCTCTCCAGGCTGCTTGTTTTGTTTTTTCTTCTTGTCTTAGGAAACGAGGAATTGTTTCTTGTATATGACTTTCCTGTTCCTCTCCTTCTGGAACAAGCAGAGTTACTTCCTCTTGCTGCAAATGTAATCTTTTTAATTGAGAGACAGAAGTTTTCGCCTGAATTTTTTCCATATCACTATAGTGATAATCAAAATTAAACTGATACTGAATTTGCTTCGCCGCTTCTTCATCATAACAGCAGTTACTATCCCATTGTTCTAGCACAGCTTTGGATATTGCATAAGCAGCCTCTTCTCTTGCTGCTGACAAAAGTAACTCATCCTGCTCCAGTAATGTCGCTTCTATTGGTGATAGATCATGCCAATATGGATTGGTAAATGGTGCCGACATTTCTAACTGTTTATAAATTTCAGAAAATCCTTTCTGCTTTGCAAATACGGGAAGCAGCCAATCCAAATAACATAATGCAGAACTTAGAAAAGTCATTCCACAATCATTCCATTGAGTCAGTCGCTTTTTTATATACCCTCTCATGTCTCTTTTTACACTAGTTATAATCAATTTTTCTTTTGCCCTTGTCAATGCTACATAGAGTACACGAAGCTCTTCTCCAAGATTTTCCATGACAATTTTCTTTTGAAATGTTTTCTTAATTAGCGTAGGAGTCCGTGTCCGAAGCTTTGGATTAATATAATCGACTCCGACTCCAAAATCTGAATGAAATACAACCCGACTTCTGGCATCTTGTTGATTAAACCGCTTGGAAGCTCCTCCCAAAATAACAATCGGAAATTCCAATCCCTTACTCTTATGAATACTCATAATTCGGACTGTATTTTCATTTTCCCCCGATATCAAAGCCTCCCCATAATCCACAGAAAATTTTTGAAGTTTTTCAATATAACGAATAAATCGAAACAGACCATGTTCACTCATTCCCTCATATTGGATTGCTTTTTCCACTAACATATCAATATTTGCTTTTCTGCGCTCTCCTGCTGGCATTGCCATCACATAATCGTAGTAACCCGTTTCTTCTAACAATAATAAAATTAACTCGTGAAGCGCCATATATTGAGAGGCATTTCTCCACTTTTCTAATCTTTCAGAAAATTCAATTAGTCGTTTCCCTAATGGATCTTCTGAAAAATGCTCCATATAAAAGCAAAATGCTCCATAAATCCCATTTCCCATTTGTTTTGAATAGGGAAGTTTTATTTGAGCAAGCTGCTCATTACTTAATCCTACAATTGGAGAATGTAATACGGATACAAACGGAATATCCTGGATTGGATTATCAATGATCCGCAGTAAATTCAGCATTGTCTGTACTTCTATTGTTGTGAAATATCCATTTTGTGACTCCGCATAAGCTGGAATCCCCTGACTCATTAATGTCTCCACAAATGGGTCTGCCCATCCAGCGATTGTCCGAAGCAAAATTACAATATCTCGATATTCTGCTCTGCGATATTCCTTTTTCTCTTTGTCCCATACAAACTGCCCTTCGTCTGGATCGGTTAATTCTTTTATTCGTTTTGCAATCAGACGAGCCTCCCATTCTCTCTCGGTTAATTGTTCTTCTTCTGCCTCCGATTCTCCAAGATCTTCTCCATTTAAAGAGAGCATCCATAATTCTGTTTTTCCTCCAACATTATAATTGGTTGGCTCATAATCTAATCCTGGATGCAGCGCAACTTCCTTTGTATATTCAATATCTCCAAGCTGCTTTTTCATAATTTGATAGAAAATATAATTGACACTATTTAGTACCTCTGCACGGCTTCTAAAGTTTTGATGCAGTTCAATTTTCTGATGCTTACTTTCTTCTGTAGTATAAGTTTCATATTTCTCCATAAACAGCTCTGGTCTTGCCAAACGAAATTTATAAATACTCTGCTTAACATCCCCTACCATAAATAGATTTGGGCGTCCAAACCGCTCTGAAGTAACACTTGTTAAAATTACTTCTTGTACATAGTTGCTGTCTTGATATTCATCAATCATTACTTCTTCAAATAATTGTGCATATTGGTCGGCTGCCTCTGTTGGAACAATATATTCTGTTGGATTTCCCTTTTCATCAGAACTTACTTCTCGTTTCACTAAAATTTTCAACGCCAGATGTTCTAAGTCATGAAAATCTACGATGTTTCGCTTTCGCTTTTCTTGTGTATAAGCTTCTGCAAATTCTAGGGTTAAAGCAACTAACTGCTCTACTGCCTGTTTAGCACCCTGTAAATCAAGCAAAACTTGATCTGGGGCTTTCGAGAAATACGATTTTATTATTCCTTTTATTCCTGTTTTTACATTTTCTCTTAATGCGGAAACAATATCTGCTTTTTCCTGACTATAATTATCTGACTTTTTTCTGCGAGGTTTTATTTCAAACTTAATATTGGATAGTATTTTTGCAGCTTGGCTATAATGTTTCAGATTTTTTGCAGCCTCTACAATTCTTTCTCGCTCCATACTAAATTTTTCTATATAAGGATAAGGACCATCTTCTTCATTACAAATCGCCAAAATTCGGTCATAAGTTGTCCGATATTCTTCCATCTGCACTCGAATATAGTGCATTAAAAATTTCATCCAGTCTTCTTGTTCTATTTGAGAAAGAGACTCCATCCGATACTGTTTCACTGTATTTTTTAACCATTGATCTGGCCACGGATAGCTCCTGGAAAAGTCATAACATTGCAAAATCAAATCCATTAGCCCACTGTCATCTCTTCCTGTAGCATAAGTTTCAACAAATTGAATAAAACTATCTTCTGCTTTTTCATAATGTTTTTCCAACATCGCTTCCAACACGTCTGCTTTTAGCAAGTCCAGTTCCCCTTCATCTCCAATCCGAAATGCTGGGTCCAGCTCAATGGTGTGAAAATAACTGCGTATAACGGAAAGACAAAAACTGTGAATCGTTGTAATCTGAGCATGATGGATTAAAGTTAGCTGTCTTTGTAAATGTACTGCTTCTGGATTTTCTTCTACTTTCTTTTCTAATGCCTGACGAATTCGTTCTCTCATTTCCCCCGCCGCTGCTTTTGTAAATGTCACAATTAATAGCCGATCAATATCAACTGGATGCTCTGAATCACTCACTTTTGCTAAAATCCGTTCTACTAATACTGCTGTTTTTCCGCTGCCTGCCGCAGCGGATACAAGAATGTTCCGTTCTCTTAAATCAATGACTTGCTGCTGTTCTCTCGTCCATGAAAATGCCATAGAATTCTCCATTCTTTCACTATAATGATAATATTTAATAAATATTATTATACTTTATCTTTGTCGTTTTTTCAATGCCATTTACTACAAAAGTATCACAAAATCATAGTTTTTTGCCCTAACAAACCCAAAAAGAAGCGCCTCCCAAAGGAAGGCACTTCTATTTTATAAATATTGAGAAAAGGGCTTTTATAATACGTCTCCATTACTTGCGATCACATTTTTATACCAATCAAATGATTTTTTCTTACTTCTCTTTAATGTGCCGCTTCCATCGTTGTTTTTATCAACATAAATGAATCCGTAACGTTTTTTCATTTCTCCCGTTGTAAAGGATACTAGGTCAATACATCCCCAAGGAGTATATCCCAGCAGATCCACTCCATCAATCTCTACTGCTTTTTTCATTTCTTCTATATGAGCCTTTAAATATGCAATACGAGCATCATCCTCACAGGTTCCATCTTCTTTCAATACATCAATATCTCCAAATCCATTTTCTACAATGAATAATGGAATTTCGTAACGCTCATACATGGTTACTAGTGCATAGCGAAGACCTACGGGATCAATTTGCCATCCCCATTCACTTGCTTTTACATATGGGTTTGGTACGGAATTCGAGGAACTTCCGTCCGTAGATTTGGTTGTATCCTTCTTTGCATCCGCTTTCACTGCATTTGTCATATAATAACTAAATCCAATATAATCTACTTTACCTTCCGCCAAAATTGCTTCATCTTCTGGCTCCATCTTAATCTGATAACCTTCGCGTTCCCATTCTTTTAAAGAATATACAGGATAATGTCCACGCACATGAGTATCCATAAAATGGAATCTTTCATGCATACACTCTGTGGCAGTCATAATATCCGCTGGGTTACAAGAATATGGATAGAATGGTACAAATGAACACATACATCCAATTTTCATATCTGGGTTGATTTCATGTCCCATTTTTACTACCATTGCACTTGCTACCAATTCATGATGGGCTGCCTGATACATTGCTTCTTTCTTATTTTCATATTCGGAGAATCTAACTCCTGAACAAGTCCATCCAAAAATATCTGCATCGACATTGCTCTGATTGTTAATTTCATTGAAGGTCATCCAATATTTTACCTTATCTTTGTAACGCTTCATTACTACTTCTGCAAATTTTACAAAGAATCCGATTACTTTTCGATTTACCCATCCGCCATATTCTTTTGCTAAATGATATGGCATTTCAAAATGAGACAATGTAATAACAGGTTCAATTCCATATTTTAATAATTCATCAAACATATCATCATAGAAGCGTAATCCCTCTTCATTCGGCTGTTCTTCATCTCCATTTGGAAAGATACGTGTCCATGCAATACTTGTACGAAAACACTTAAATCCCATCTCTGCAAACAACTTAATGTCTTCTTTATAATGACCATAAAAGTCAATTGCTTCATGGTTTGGATAGTTTTTCCCAGGAATGATTCCATCTGTAATCTCTCTTGGAACTCCATGTGCTCCAGCAGTCATAACATCAATGACACTGACACCTTTTCCGCCTTTATTCCAGCCACCTTCCAGCTGGTTTGCAGCTACCGCACCGCCCCATAAGAAATCCTTTCTTAATCCACTCATTTTTTCCTCCTAATTATTAAGTAGTTCGAAAGAAAACTCTATTTGGGCTTTCTTTCGAAATCTACAATCATTCAAAAATTAGCTTCTTTGCTGCATTCTATTATTCTACTGAAATTAAATCAGCACCTGCTTTTATTTGACCAGTTCCCTCGCAAGAAATCTGGCTAAACTCATCTGTATTTGCAATAATTACTGGTGTGGTCACTTCATATCCATCTTTTTTAATCTGTGGAATATCAAACTCTAATAATAATGTACCTTTTATTACACGATCACCCGTTTTGATATGAGGTTTAAAATACTTTCCTTTTAACTCTACCGTATCCATTCCTACATGAATTAATAATTCCACTCCGTTATCACAGGTAATTCCAATTGCATGATAAGAATCCATCAATGCAGAGATCGTTCCATCTGCTGGCGCAAAAACCTTTCCTTCGGATGGAATGACTGCAACGCCATCTCCAAGTACCTTCTGTGCAAACGTTTCATCCTTTACTTGATCCAATGGAAGAATTGTTCCATTCATTGGACTAGCGATTACTTTCTTTCCTTCTGCAATTGCTGCAACTGGCTTTTCTTCAATCGTATTTTCTTCTACATTTTCTGGTTTTGGATCCTCAAATCCAATAATCTGAACTAATACAATTGCCAGTACAATCGCTACCACTGCTCCAATTGCTTCACCAGCAAACGACATTGGAGCTTCTGGGCTAATTGCATTTACTGTGGTTAATAATCCTGGGAGACCTGCATATGCGTAATAAAGAGATCCGAATAAACTTGCTACTACTGCTCCAACTGCACCTGAAATACATCCACAAATAAATGGCTTCTTTAATCGAAGCGTAACACCATAGATAGCTGGCTCTGTGATACCGAAAATACCTGTAACACCTGCTGAGAATGCAACACCTTTAAATTCTTTATTTCTTGTTTTAATAAATGCACCAAATGCTGCTGCCATCTGTGCGATTACGGCAATCGTTTGATATGCTTGGAACGAATCGTGTCCGTACATTTCAAAGTTTGCCAAACAAACTGGTGTGATTCCCCAATGAACACCAAAGATAACGACAACCTGCCAAATACCTCCAATTACTGCTGCTGCCAATGCTGGTGCAACATCAGATAAGAAGTTATAACCATTTGCGATTCCCTTTGCTGCAATACTGGAAAGAGGTCCAATTGCCAAAACTGTTAATGGAACCATAACGATGAAACAAATTAATGGGGTAAATAATGGTTTTATGACATCTGGAAGACGTTTCTGTACAAACCGTTCTACATAAGATAAAATCCATACTAAGAACAGTGGAGGCAATACTGATGAAGTATAAGTTGTCTCTGATAAATTAAAGAACAAGAACTTAATTACTTCTCCATCGCCAACTGCATTTGCAAGTCCTGTTAAATCTGGATTTACAAGTGCACAACAACATAGTACTGCAATATATACGTTACATTCAAAATGTTTCGATGCAGTAATTGCAATGAAAATTGGTAAGAATGTAAATGGTGTCCATGACATCAAGCTCAGTATTTGATAAGTACCAGTATCTGCAAAAGAAGGTGCTGCCATTGTAATCAGAATCAACGCACCTTGCAAAATTCCTGCTGCCGCAAGGATATAAACGAATGGTGCAAATACTGCGGACATTGTAGCAATGACACGATTTAAAATACCTTGCTTTGGCTTTTCTTCTCCACGTGGATTATTTTCCAAATCCAAATCTTTGGATACTTGTGCAAACACATCCCCTACATGTGTTCCAATTACAACTTGAAATTGTCCTCCTGTCTCTACTACTGTAATAACGCCAGGCATTTCAGAAATCTTTTCTTTTGCTCCTTTTGGCGTTTCCTTCAGAACAAGACGAAGTCTTGTCGCACATCGAGTTGCATTAATAATGTTACTATCTCCGCCTACCTCACGGATGATATCTTTTGCCAGTTTTGAATAATCTCTTACCTGTGCCATTTCCCTTTTCTCCTTCTTCATTTACTCGTGCGCACTGTGATCAGCTTTTCTCTCTATCTGATGGTATTAATATATCATTTTTCTATGAGTTTTCAATATTTCCCAATTCCATTGGTGATTTGTTTCAAACTTTTCTTATGTTTTTTGATTTTTCCATGAAACTTTGTTTCACATTTCAAAAACCCAAATTATTTTTTATACAAAATGCCGATAGAAAATTTTCCTATCGGCATCTAATTTACAAATTTATAAAAACAATTGAAGTATATACTCCTATACTTGATTAATTAATGTCCAAAGACGATCTCTGCTCCGTTCTTCATAAGTTTGATTCAACAATATATTTTCTTTATACTGATAACTAAACTCCATCCCAAATATAACATCCAGCAAATACTTTACTCCTGTAGAAAATAGTACAGTTCCAAAGTCATCCACTGCTGCACGTGCCATCGTATAGAGCCGTTCGTCTCCCATTTTTCCCAATGTACGTTCTTTTCCACATGTAATAATAATTGTTTTTGTTTTACTGCGTTTTAATGTTTTCGCAACCTCCACAAGACGAGCATTTTCTCCTGTACGACTAATAATAATTGCCAAGTGTTTCTCTCTGCTCACAAGTGCATTTAGCTCTTGAATATTTGTTTCACTATATACATTTGCCACTTTCCCACTATGAAATAACAAATTGCGAGCATACATGGCTAAAGCTACATTTGCATCATAAACATAGAAATCAATATATTCTGCTTGACGCACTAATTTTCTAATTCGCATCATTTGTTCTAAAGAAAGCATATCCTTCGTTTCTTGTATTGCCCTCTTATAAGTTTCCTCCACTTTGCGAAGCATCGTAACAACACTTTCCTTTTCAGAAATTGAGATTTCTTCTTCCTTTTCAGGCGTATCATGGTATTTTAATTCACTTAAAAAACGGAGCTTAAAATCAGGATATCCTTTACATCCCAATTTTTGACAGAATCGGGTAACTGTCGCAGCGCTTGTAAAAGTTAATTCTCCTAATTTTCTAGAAGAAAGAGATGCTACCTCTTCTGGATGTTGTAAGATATACTGACAAATATCATGTTCACGTTCCGTATAATCGGTTATATTTTGCATCTCATGTAACAGTCCCATCTCTTTCTCTCCTATCTTTATCAATTAAAGTTTACAGCTAAAACATAGAAGTTAGCGAATCTATTTATTCAATACGTTCAAAATCTGCTGCTCCATGCTTACAAATCGGACATACAAAGTCATTTGGAAGTTCCTCTCCCTCATAAATATATCCGCAAATTTTGCATCTCCAGCCTTTTACTTTCGTTTGTTCTGGCTTTGGTTTTATATTTTGATGATAATACGTATAAGTTACTGACGGAATCTTGGACAATATCTCAGCATCCGTTACATCTGCAATAAACAACGTATGTGTTCCCAAATCATAGGTTGCTACCACTTTTGCACTAATATAAGCATTTGCATATTTAGATAAATATATCATTCCATTTTCTGCTTTTGTATAATAATCACAGCCTGCAAATTTATCCGTATCTCTTCCACTCTGGAATCCAAATCTCTTGAATACTTCAAATGGTGTCTCCTCTGATAAAATAGAAACATTAAACAATCCAGTTTCCATAATCATATCATGTGTATAATTTCCCTTATTAACAGCAACCGTAATGCGATTTGGCGTTGTTGTAACCTGTTGTACCGTATTTACAATACATGCGTTGTCCTTTCCATCTTTTTCAGCAGATAGAACAAATAATCCATAACTTAATTGAAACATTGCTGCCTGATTCATAATAACCTCCATTCTTATTTATAGATTCACTCTCTATTATGCTCAATTTTTTTCTTTTATTTTATCAAATACAAGACAACTTGTCCAGTATAAGATTCACATAAGAGAATTCTTCTGTTATCCTCATCATTTGACTGATTTTTGGAATTCTAATTTGCATCGGAAGTATTAACATTCAACTTCCCGTCTCCTGCCCAAAGAATTTCCTATCCATTTTTTGATACAGTAGACAAAAAAATGCCGACAACTCCTGCTTTTATAGCAGAAGTCATCAGCATTTAGCGGTTTTAATGTTTGGTTACTTTATGTTCCAATATCATTCACTAAAGGAGAACTTCATATTTTCATTATCCTGACAACTATTCAGAAAAAGTTTATGAAATAACATGGTATTCTCTTAATAATTTTTCCAATTCCGTACCATGCAATTTTTTGACTGCTTCTTTTAAGATAAGTTTTTCTTTTAAATCTAAGTCTAATTCTGTAAGTTTTTTCCCGTCCATTAACTGTACCGTTGCATTTAATAAGTCTCGTACATCATATACGCTTCCCCATACTTCTGGCACACCACGATCAATATTTAGCAATGTATATACTGCTTCCATTCCTGTACGAATAGAATATTCCGTTGTAAAAATAGTATCCCGTTTTGTTTCTGCAAATTGACCAATAAATGCAAAATTTACACTTGATTTTGGAACGACATCTGGACGATCTCCAATCGTACGAGGCATAAAAAACGCTGTAATATACGGCATCATACAAGGTACTGTATTCGCACTATTCTCTGCCATATCTTCGATCTGATCTTCTGGCACTCCCATATGATACAGCCATTCCATACAGATTTCTTTTCCTGTGCATTCTCTCATTGTTTTCTTCACAAAATTACCAGGTTTATCACTAAACAATCCATAAATCCATCCTACCAATTGGTCTTTCGGCTGGCTGTGAAACTGTGGCTGACGATTAAACGTCCAGCTTAATAACCAGTTGGAATCTTTCACCGTAACGATCCCTCCCGTCACAGTTTTTCCGCTAAAAGGATCTCTTTTGCAAATTTTTTGTACATAAGGAGGAATTCGATCATCCAACGTTGTTACCGTTGCAGACATCCAATTGCTTTGTTCTGGATTGCCGCAAAACTTATCTGGGCGCCCGAAGGATGGATCTTGTGCTGCAATTTTTTTCCACATATCCCATCCTCCTCCTGGCTTTAATTCTGGATTAAACTGTGCAGGATGATTTTGATCTCCTAAAGAAGAATTTTCCACACAACCACCATTTGTAATAAATACAAGATCATTTTCTGATAAATCAATTAATTCTGTTTCTCCATCACGGATACATAAAATTTGTGTCGCCATTTTTTTTTCTTCTTGTATGGAAAAACTAATATTCTCTACCTTTGTACCATAGTGAAATTGTACTTTATGATCTTCCAAATACTTTACCATTGGAAGAATTAATGATTCATATTGATTATACTTAGTAAAACGCAGGGCTGTAAAATCTGGCAAGCCCCCAACATGATGGATGTAGCGTTGAAGATAACGTTTCATTTCCAATGCACTATGCCAATTTTCAAATGCAAACATTGTACGCCAATATAACCAAAAGTTAGAATTTAATACTTCTTCATCAAATAGTTCATCAATTCTTCTATCATAAAGTTCTTCATCCGATGTAAAAAATAGTTTCATAATTTCCATCCCCGCCTTCGTGGACAAGTTAAATTTTCCATCGGTATGTGCATCTTCCCCACAATGGATAGTTGCCCTCATTAGGGAATAATTCGGATCTTTTTTATTCAACCAATAGTATTCATCCAGTACACTAATTCCTTCTGTTTCAATGGATGGAATCGAACGCATCAAATCCCACATGCATTCAAAGTGATTGTCCATCTCCCGTCCGCCACGCATTACATATCCAACATTTTCAAAATGGTATCCATCACATGCGCCACCAGCCAATGCTTCTTTTTCTAAAATATGAATTCGCTCTCCCTTCATTTGTCCATCTCTTACAAGAAAACAGGCTGCTGCCAGTGCTGCCAATCCAGATCCTACAATATACGCTGATTTGCATTCCACTCCTTCTGGTTTTTCAGGATGAGCAAACGCTTCATAATTTCCACTGCTATAATACATAAAATTACTCCTTTCCAACTGTTTCTATCTTTTCACAAAAAAGTTAGAAATCTTTTATCTTCTAGTTTCACTATATCGGATTTTTTCCACGCATACAATAGACAAAAAGGCATCCATGTCTGAAAATCAGACATGGATGCCTTTTTGTCTATCTACCATGATCCATCCAATGTTTCACTCCTATGCAAAGAAGATGCAATATTTCCATTAAACAATTGACCAATTCTGCGTATGATCTTATCGGGATCTGCTTTCATGTCGGATGCAATCCAGCGCAAAAGCATACCAGTTAAAGCACTTTGATAAAAAGAAATGATTAATTCTTTGTCTGCTTTAGAAGCACGAATCTTTTTGCTTTCTTGCTCCACATAGTAAGTCATGACTCTACCAGCCACATGATAAAGGTACTCCTCTACTCTCTCCTTCTGAATAGAATGATAAATATGATAAATCGCTTTTTTGTTTTTTATTGCAAAATTAATTGCAACTAGAAAACTCTCTTCCCAAGAAAGAGTATCATTATATTCTTCCTTCACAGTTTGAAGTTCCATTTGAAAAATTTCTTCAATAATTGCATAAATATCCGCATAATAATAGTAAAATGTATTTCGGTTAATTTCACACGTTGCCACGATATCCTTTACCGTAATCTTACTTAACGGACGTTCATTTAACATTTGGATAAATGTATTTCTGATTGCTTCTCTTGTGTATTGTCGTGCCATAGCAATTTACTTTGGAACTTCTCCTTCCATACTTTGAATTACTGAATTACCATTCTTCTGTTTCTTCTTCTTCGCTAATATCGCTCTTTGGCTTTTGAAGTCCTTCAATTTTAATATGGTGCTTTTCTGCATAGTCCCAAAGTGCTGCATGGATTGCTTCTTCTGCCAGAAGGGAACAATGTACCTTTACTGGAGGAAGCCCATCCAATGCTTCCATTACTGCTTTATTTGTAATTTTTAATGCTTCTTCTACTGTTTTTCCCTTTACTAATTCGGTTGCCATACTACTTGTTGCAACAGCAGCACCACAGCCAAATGTTTTAAACTTCGCCTCCCGGATAATTTGAGTATCTTCATCAATATCCAGATACATCCGCATAATGTCACCACATTTTGCGTTTCCCACTGTTCCAACTCCGCTTGCTCCTTCAATTTCTCCTACATTACGTGGATTCTGAAAATGATCCATTACTTTTTCACTATACATATTAATTCCTCTCTTTTACTATTCTGTACTCTATATTATCTATGTTTTTTTACAAAATCTTCATATAATGGGGACATCTCTCTCAGTCTGCCTACAATTCTCTTTAATTGCTCAATTACAAAATCAATCTCTTCCTTTGTATTTTCCTCTCCGAGAGTCAGACGAAGCGAACCATGTGCAATTTCATGAGGAAGCCCAATGGCAAGCAGGACATGAGAAGGATCGAGTGAACCAGATGTACATGCAGAACCAGAAGATGCACAAATTCCTTCCATATCCAGCATGATTAATAACGATTCTCCCTCAATAAACTGAAAACTAAAGTTCACATTGGCTGGCAACCGTTTTGTTCTGCTTCCATTTACTCTTGTATAAGGAATTTCTTTCATAATACGATCCATCAAATAATCTCTTAATTCTCTCTCTTTTGCAGTACGCTCTTCCATTGTTTCAAGAGCAATCTCCACTGCCTTTCCAAGTCCTACAATACCTGGAACGTTTTCCGTACCCGCACGTCTTCTGCGTTCCTGTGCTCCACCATGAATAAATGGACCAATTTTTAATCCCTTACGAATATATAAGAATCCAATTCCCTTTGGTCCATTCAATTTATGTCCACTCGCACTTAACATATCAATGTTCATTTCATCTGCATGAATCGGAACTTGCCCAAATGCCTGCACTGCGTCGGTATGAAATAGCACGCCATGTTTATGAGCGATTGCTCCAAGTTCTTGAATTGGCTCAATCGTTCCTATTTCATTATTTGCAAACATAATAGAAACTAAAATTGTATCTGGACGAATCGCTGCCTCTAAATCTTCTGGTTTTATCAATCCATTTTCATCTACATCAAGGTAAGTTACTTCATATCCCTTTTTTTCTAAATACTGGCATGTATGCAGTACTGCGTGATGTTCAATTTTGGATGTAATAATATGGTTTCCTTTTGAACAGTACGCTTCTGCAGTTGATTTAATCGCCCAGTTATCTGCTTCTGAGCCACCCGCAGTAAAATAAATATCTTGTTCTGGAACTCCTAATGCATCTCCAATTATTTTTCTGGCTTTTTGAATTGCATTTTTACTCTTGGATGCAAAATCATATACAGAAGATGCATTTCCATAAGACTCTGAAAAATATGGAAGCATCGCTTCTATTACTTCTGGACGTGTTGCAGTTGTAGCTGCATGATCCAGATAAATTAATTTCTTCATAACTACTGGTTTCCTTTCCTAATTTACTATTTTTACTTTCTATTTTGCGAATGAATCAGCTCTTTATTCTCTATTTTATTATATTCTCTTTTATCATACTGGAAACGAAAAATCATTATTTTTCATCACAACCCGATACACCTCTCGGCTTATCTCCATGTTCTTCTAAAAGTTCCCTGCTTTTCGTTGCTAATTCATCCAACGTAATATAATTCACTGTATCCTGTATACCAGCATTGATTTTCTGCCATACATATTTGGTCACACAAAGTTGTGATGCTTCACACTTTGTTTCATTAATCTCAGGACAATTAACAATTGATAAGTCACCTTCCAGACAGCGCAGAACATCCCCAACGGAAATTTTTGAAGGATCTTTCGCTAAACGATATCCTCCAGCGGCTCCTCGGACGCTTTCTACTATTCCAGCTTTTTTCATTTTACCAATAATCTGTTCTAAATAACGTTCTGAAATCCCCTGTCTTATGGAAATACTTTTGATGGAAACAGGTTCTTTCTCGCCGTGTATGGTCAAATCTACAATCGCTCGAAGTCCATATCTTCCTTTGCTTGTCAATTTCATTTTTGCCTCCTAATGCTGTGTGCAGCATAAATTCAGGGATGGATGAAAACTTTCTTGATAAGGTTTTTAATTCCCACTAAATAAGTAGGATTTATAATATATAAGATATCATGTCTTATTTATAATGTCAAGCAAAAAACAGATCGATATTACAAAATAAAAAACTCTGCTAAATATTTTTTCATAAATAAAAGTCCCTTGGCTCTTTCGAGATTCAAAGGACTTTCTTAATCATTATTAAAATTCAATCATTCACTTTATTGTTCATTTTGAACATTATCTTTTTTAATTATTCGATACTGGAACTACATGATTCATGCGCCCACTGCTCTGATAGCTTGGAATGGAAACCAAAGTAATCCAAACACTTACTATGTTCACAGAAGGTTTTATCGCATACCTTACGATATAGCGACTTAGGCTCGTTCCCCAACCCAGTGATTTTTATATGTTTCTATTTCCAAATACCATATGTTTTTTGTTAAATAACTTCTCTTTCTTGTTTTTCTATCTATTTTAACTTATTTTTAATATATGCAGTGTTTCATCCAGATTACTTTGATATTCCTGACAAAGTTGTACAAACGCTGGAAAACAATTTTGATATTCTGACAAGTTTACTGTTTCCTCATATTCATCTACATGACTAAGCACAAAAGCATTATAAACATCTTGACGAATGCGATAGCCATATACAGATTGCCAAAGATGATCGTGTTCTTGGCTTTCTTTCTCTGTCTGTCCCATCTCTTCCATCCAAAGATTTGCCATATTCAGACGATGTATATCGCCTCCTGCATTTTTCATTTTGTATTGTAATATTTGTGCAAACGTTCCTGGTGCAAATGATGGAATTCTTCCACTGTAAAAATGATTTTCTTTCTTTTTTCCAGCGGATGAGGCTCGTTTCTTAAACATATAAGAGAAGGAAAGATCTCTTGTCATAATTAGATCTCCCATCTGAATAATTTCACGAGCTAATACACAGTAATCTTGTTTTCTTATCGCTGTTAATTTTCGGTAAAGCTCTTTTCGCTTTTCCCGAGCCCTAAGATATTTTTTGGAATAATACCATTTTAAATTTCCACGACGGACATTTCCGTTCTCGTCGAAATTATTTTTATTATTCTGGTAAGCACTTCTATGCATATATTCTTTTAGCTGGTTCATTTGGTTTTGATATCGTGCATAAGAAACAGGCAGATCAAATACTTTAACTTGATCGGATGTAACAACAGCAAGTTGTTTCATTCCAATATCCAGACCAATCTTCCCATGCTTTTTTATTTTGCTGTCTTGCTTTACTGGACTATAACCAGAAAATACCAAATCTACATAATAATGCCAACGATCATGTATCTTTTTGCGTTTTAAGCGACAGAGACGAATTTGATTTTTCATAGCTGCCTTTTCATATTCTGAATTTTTATGAAAACGAACAGGTATTACAAGACCTTTCCATATAATACTGCCATTCTTATAACGAATGGACGTATTATTTGTTTTTCCACTTAATGCCAATAGTTCTCCTGGCTTCTTATAAAAAACTTTTCGTCCTCTTCCTATCATAACAGTATGAATTGCTTTCCATACATTCGCAGCCAAGTTCTGACTTACTGGACTATCTATATTCTCTTTGAAATACTGCCGATACGGCGTTGCGTCTCTGGAGAGTTCAAATTTACCTAAACTATATTGTTTTGCAAGTTTATCCAAAGACTGATAAATTTCTTTTCGTGCCTTTGCATCGGATGTTGCACTCAAACGTTGTCTTAATTCCCGATATTGTCGGGTCTGACACATTTGACTATAACGAGTATATGCCTTTCTCAACATCGCATTATAGATATTCTCTGCTACTTTATAACGTTTTGCAAGAATATCCTCTTGCCATCGTTGTGTCTCAAGAGGTAATGTTAAGATGTAATACGAACTACTTTTCCCCATAAATCTACCTCAAATCCTTAAATATGATATTTAAGGATTTCTGGAATTATATTTTTATAAATGTATTCAAAAACATTTATTCAAATGGCCATCAAGTTTCCTAAGCGTTCCATTTCTTTACGCTGGAGCTCTAAATTGGAGTGCACATAACGGTTCAACGTAAGATTTACATTGGAATGACCAAGAAGCTTACTAATCGTTTTTACATCAATTCCTATCTCCACACAGCGACTCGCAAATGTATGACGACAGGCATGAAAAGTAATTTGGGGCAATCCACATTCTCCTAGCACACGTTTGAAGAAATTACGGTATGTGCGTGGTTCACAGTACTTTCCTTTTTCGTGTGTTAGGAAATTGACGCCATCTTTTTGACATGGTACGAGACGATTTAAGATTTGAATTAATTGATTGGACAAAGGAATATCTCTCTGTGCATTTCTAGTTTTTGGTTCACTTATAATAACCTTTGTTGCATGAGAATTTCCTTCATCTTGCAAATAAATTCGTTGTATCGTCTTATTGACGCTTAAAAAGCCTTCCTCCAAATTAATTTGATCCCATGTCAGTGCACATAATTCTCCTATCCGTAATCCAGTATATAAACTAACTAAAATACCTGCGGACATCGAGGAGAAATGTTCCAAAATATATTCTTCTAAACGCTCTTGTTCTTTCTTATGAAAGAATACTAATCGTTGTTCCGATTTTCTATTCGCCTTTAACGTAGGAAATGGAAACAAATCTAAGGCTCCTATGGAAACACCATAGCGAACGGAAGATTTTAAAATAAAATAGATAAGACGCATAGAATTCGCAGAAAGAGGCTGCGCTTCTTGAACACGTCCACCTTGTTGAATTTGTGTTAACAGATCTTGAACTTTGACTTGATCCAGCACATTTACTAATAAGTTTTCTGTATATGGTTTCAGATAATGCTGAAAATAAAAGGAATATGTGCTGTAGGTGGAAAGTTTTACAGAAAGTTTTAATCCCTCCAGCCATTGTTCTGTGAGTTCAGAAAGTGATAAATCATATGTTTTCTTTATCATATTAAAAGACCTTCTTTCTATTATTACTATTACTATTTGGCGGTAAGAATACCGTTTTATCGAGATTGGTGTTTTGATTTTGCCAAAATGGAAAATAATAGAAATTCAAATTGTTGGTTGATTTTTTCTGTTTTTATAGTATATTTATGGAGAAAATAGCAAAAAAAGTTACTTAAGATCCTTTTTTGGATCTCTAAATATCATATTTAAGGATTTCTCTTTTGTTATTGCTTATTTTTCCCATAATTACGAAGTTTTTTCATTTTTGACTATTTCTTTTTTGTCTTTTATTCATTCATAATCATTAGAAATAAACCATTCGCATTTTTAAATCGTATCTCCAACTATATTTGTACCAAGATATTTCTTCTTCATTTCTTATGTAAACCAATTCCCTTTTTCATAGACTTTATTCTTAATATCAAACTATTTTATAAAAGTCTTATAAAATATTTGTAAAAAGAATAGAAGATTTTTCTTAGGTCATCAGATAGATAAAGAAAATATTTTGACACAGAGCTCCACTCTGTTTTTCCTTTCTTATTAACTTTGAATTATATTATAACACAGTTTTTCAAAAATTTCTCCTATTAATTTTCCAAACTTTA
>DVHN01000066.1 GCA_018712075.1 Candidatus Fimimorpha faecalis | reverse complement strand
CAGAATGCATAAATTTCAGTCGGTGAGTTTCGCAATTACCTATTGCTCTTTTTAACGGTTTCTATCTCCCTATTCACACTATTATTGTGATATGCAAAGAGAATCCTACTTTTGGCCCTCACAAATCACTTATTAAGACTCTTTCCTACTTTTTCCAAAAAGAACAAGAACATAAGGAAACAGAACAATTGCAATTCGATCAATCCAAAAATCCATCATATTTCTATTAATACCTAATATAATACTTCTAATTGATTCATAGACAGAAAATGGATAACTTAACCGCATTTCCAGAAGGACTGCTCCTGGGGTTGAAGTTTCCGTAGTTTCGTAATAAATGCCAAATACTACCAATATAACAACTATATATACAGCTAAAACCGTTACCGATTTAAAAATTGTTATTTTGTCAAAATCCCATTTTCGCAGCAGAATTCCCATCAAAATAATTAAAACAACACTAATAGCAAATATAATATAATTATAGTTACCACCAGATTCCATTATCTGACCCTCTGGCGTTGTTATATATATAATCATATCCATAATCCGAACTATAACACGAAAAACTAAATTTGATATCACACCTGCAACTAAACTTAAAATCGGTACTACAAAAATATTTTTTTTCATACTACTTCACCTCTTTTTATGATTACATAACCATTACAGATTTTCTATTATCCCTAATAATTATCTATACTTGACAGAAATATAATAAATCTTTTACCATTCCAAATTTATAATAACAATCCATCCTAAATAAATGGATTGTTATTATAAATAGCTTTAAAAAACTTTCATTTTACTTTAGCAATATCCCAGTCTTTACAAAATTTTATCTTTTTATTTTAATTTATTTCCGAACCATTCTAATCTCAATTGCTTCCAAACGCAGACTCTTTCCACTCGTTCCTGCCGTTTCCGAATCATATTTCCAACTCTGCCATCCTTCATTTTGTACATGAACTCGGTATCTTAAACGATATTTACTTGCTACTCCTCCTGTTAACCGAATTTGTATTGCTTCCAAACGAAGGCTTTTTCCACTTGTTCCTGATAAAGCTCCACTTGATACCCAACCTTGCCATCCCTCATTTTGTACATGAGTACGGTATTGAATTGTACCTCCAAGTTTATTACTATTTAAATAAATTTTAATAGCTTCCAGTCGAAGATTTTTTCCACTCGTTCCACTCATATCTCCTTCGGAACAAACACTTTGCCATCCCTGATTCTGTACATGAGTCTGATAGGTTAGAATTGGTTTTCCTAACCAATATTCTTCTATTCCATTTTTAATCATTGCCATATCGGTATCTAAAAATCCATCTCTTGCAGCCACTTCTTCTATCCAATTGTACTGTCCTGTATTTACATTAAATACTTTCCAATAATACTTTTGCCGATCTGTTGCAAAATATACTGGAGATCCAACTCGAACTTTATAGCGATAATCAAAATGATAACATTGTGTATTTGTAGTTTGTCGAATTTTTATAACATTACCAACAAATTCTATGATCGAAAAAACAAATCCCTGCGTTTCATTCTTATGCAGATTATATCTTGCCATTGCCAGACTGATAGCTGCACTGACTGTTGTATCAATATCCCAAGTATATCTTTTCTGTATTCCTTTATCTTTTGAAGTATATTTCCTATATAACTTCCCTACAATACCTGGAATTGTAGAAATGGTACTCTCACTTAAATAATAGTACCCATCATTATATCCTGATGCTTTTAAACCTGTATTATCCATAGGTGCTGCTACGATATTCATCGGTGTTGTTGACGCAGCTGCAACTGCTGTTCTCTCCACTTTTAATTCTTTTGTTTCACTTAATCGTAATTGTTCCTTCTGTATTTCATTTAATCTCTCATCTGAACGCTTACGATGTGTAACAAAGATTGTAATTCCACTTGACTCTATTTTTTGCTGTTCCTCCATATCACCTTCTGATTCTAAATCGAATATTTCATTATATATAATATTCTCTCCTACTTTTCTTCTTGACTGTTCTGCTAAAACTCCATCGTTAAAATTTTTAACTATTACTTCGGAGCCGTTCTCTTCTGTAATTATATCCATAACCGTTCCATCATCACTGTAGTGTCTATAATAACTAACCTGAGTATTTAAATCTTCTTCTGCATCTACATACACTGGCATGAAAAACTCTACAACCAAAACTGCCATTATCATTATATAACTTAAAATTCTTCTAATTCCTTTTTTTGCATTCCCATACTTGCCTCCTAAACTGGAATTGATTTATGTCTATTAACGACACTTTTATTCCTCTCATCAAAACATACATTCACGAACTGTCACATATACAATCACTCACGTTCTTAGCAACAAAAATCATCTAATATTTTCTTTACAGTTTTTATTACTCTATACATAGAATATTCTTTACTATAAAGATGTTTCCCGTCTGCATCGTTATCTCCTCCCTTCCCCGTTACTTTTGTATTATTAATATACCATATTCTCTTACATTTTTCAATCGATTCGTAATAATTGGAACCTAATTCGTAATAA
>DVHN01000065.1 GCA_018712075.1 Candidatus Fimimorpha faecalis | reverse complement strand
CTCGCTTCAGATATCTGAAGCGAGGGAATGATTGTTTTGTTTTAAATACATACTTGGAAACAAATCACCTTTCCAGTATGCTTTTATATCCTCTCATTACCAGTTTATTAACCAGCTAAGTATTTCCCAGAAAAACATAAGCTTTACCTCCTTTTCGATTGGATGGTGATAGCTTATTCCTTCGTTTTTGAAAATCCTGCAAGTGATTTCCGCATGCAAAACAAATCGAGCGTTACTAACGTTTTTCACAAGCAGCAAAACCTCCAACTTCTCTCCTATCTCTCCGTTTTTTCAATCTTGATGAAAAAAATCTCTACAAGCTCGAATCAAGTCTTGTAGAGATTTTTTTATTTACTGTCTATTTTCTTTTCCTTGAAATGGAATTCCTTCCAACTCTGCATATTTTTCCGCTGTACTTCCTTTTTCTCCATATATCGTAACCTCTGGGCATCCTGCAAAAATATCATCTCCAAACATTTTGATTGTAGTTGGAATAAATACTTCTTTTATATTTGTATTTCCAAATGCCCCCGAATGAATCGCCGTAACCGGATAGTTTTGCATTACTTCTGGAATCTCTGTTTCCGTATTTTCTCCTATATATCGAAGAATCATTACATTTGCGTCCGCATCAACTACATATCCATATTCTTCTCCATATTCTGGATTCACTAATTCACCTACCTCTTCCGTCATCTGATTTAGTAATTCCATTTCTTTGTTCCAATACTCTTCCTGTTTTTGCAATGCATAGGATGCCTTATCCTGCCATACCATTTCTTCTGGACAATAAAATTTCCAATTAGAAAATACATTCTTTTTCATATAATCTAGTTCTTCTTCTTTCAAGGAAAGAAATACTTCATTTGCTGCGTAGGACATCCACATCCGCTCACATTCCTGTATTTCCTTTTGATAATCTACACTTATTTTTAATGTCATTGGAATAACTCCAATATTTACAATAAACTCTGATAAGTTTTGTTCATAACTCTCCATTTGTTGAAGATATTCCTGCTGATCGGTTACTCTTTTCTGTGCAATTGCCAGAAATTCACTTTCTGGAATTCCTCTTTTTTTTAGGAATGATTGCACTTCTTCACTCATAACATAATCTGAAAGATTTTGGTTTTGTATCGTTTTCATCAATTCTTTTATCTCGTTTAATGCTTTTTTTCTGGCTTCTTCCCCTCCATCTTCTATATAAGTACGTAGTATATCCAATGCATGATTGTATACCTCTGCCATCTGGTCACATGGATCATAGAGCTGTTGAAATTCTTCTGCCATTGCATAGAATTCTTCTTCCAATTTTTCTGTCATGGTTTCTATATTTTGCTGCTGCACGATCGTATTTTCCCCACTACATCCAGATAAAATACTTACTGCCAAAACAATGCTAATTGCAATCTTTTTTCTCTTTATCATAAGTGCCTCCCTTATTATAAACCATTTAAACTAAGATTTCTTTCCTGATTTGCTAACTCTCTTTCGGTTTCTTCTATTCCATTTTTTAATTCTTGCTCAGATTTTCCCTGTATTGCAGAAAAATATGGAGAAGTATATAATGTTTGATAAAGAAGTTCTCGATACCGTTCTGGATAAGCCTCCATTACAAACGCAATTCTTTGATTCATCCAATTACAATACGCTTCCAAATATTGCTCGTAAGCAGAAATTGCTTTTTCTTTTTTCTCTCGTTCATATTGTTTCTCTGGATTTAACCGATTCATAAGATTGCTCATATGTTCTTGCATAAATTGGCATTGAAGCTGTGCACTGGTATATAATTCTTCTGCTTCCTTTTGAGGGATCGAAAGTCTTAAATCCTCAATTAATGTTAAGTAAGTTGAATCATTCATCGTTATCGACGCATACAGTTCTGCCTGCTGCTCCAATCTTTGATACTCTTGTTCTAAAATATCATACTGTGACTGTATTCCGTCCAATAAAGAAGGACTAATCTTTTTCAATATTTGATATTGTGACTGTATCATGCTGTACGTCTTTCCAAGAATCCCTGCGATATTTTCCACACTATTCTGAACTTTTGTTTTATCTCTTTGAAAAAACGGATAGGAATGCTGCATCCATACATGAATCCCTCCAACGGTTAAAACCAACGTAATTAAGGCTATTGCTATAGTTTTTTTTCTTACTGCTTTTTTCTGCCATACATTCCATTGCTTTTTTTGAAGTTCTCCCCGATAAGCCAAATACACTTCAAAATCCTGATGAAACATCGTATATCCTCCATCTAAAGGAAGAAGCCACTTTAATTTTCCAATTAGAATCTCATTCACAGCAAACTGGTACCATGCTTGTACCGTTTCCATTTCCTGTAATATACATGTACTTGTTCCAAGATATTTGGGAAACGCCAGTAGGAATGTTTTCTTCTTTAAATTCTTATAATTTTCTTCTAATAGCAGAATCATTTCCTCATAAGAAAGTACCCTCTCTTTTTTCCGTTTCATCTCTACCGCAATCATTGGTAAGGTATGTTCCAATGCATATTCGGTACAAAGAATTTGATTCTCCATACCTACCATCGTTTTTTCAATTTTTTGACACATTGTTTTATAATACTGCGAAAACAACGCTGATGTTGTATTTGGAGTAATCTCTTTTTCTAATTCCATCTCTATGGAAGATTTTTTTACTTCAATATACAGTTCCATCATCATCTGATTTTTCAGTAATTGTTGCAT
>DVHN01000064.1 GCA_018712075.1 Candidatus Fimimorpha faecalis | reverse complement strand
CACCCGTTAGAGCGCGCCCATGGCGCGCAAACAAAAAGAAGCGCCATGGAAAGCGCCTCTTACGTAGTTTTTATTTTTCTTCTTTCTTTGGTTCTTCCGTCTTATCAGCTTCTGTTTCTGTTGCCTCTTCTGTAGCTTCTTCTTCGTCTTCTTCCTCTTCATTATCGTCATCATCGAAGTCATCTTCATCGTCAAAGAAGTCATCATCAAAGTCATCTTCATCTAAATCATCTTCAAAATCTTCCAAATAATCTGGTTTTAAGAAACGATGAATTGCATATGCAATACCTACAACTGCAACGATAAGACCTATAATCGCTGCAATACATAAGATTTTGTTTCTCTTATCTTCATCTTCTTTTTTACTCAGAAGTTCTGCAATTTTGTTTGCATGGATAAGTTCTTCTACTTTAGTCATAATATGAGCACGTCCTTTCTTTTTTCTTTCCCTTTTTCAGGGTATCTATGGTTATTATACCATCTTTTCTTTTATATTACCATATATTTTTTATAAAATTTTGTCAAAAAGTCCGTATTTTTCCAATTGCATCTTAATCTCTAAAATTAACATTTATCCAGTTACTTTTTTCAATTTTGCAAAACTAGCAAACATTCGTTTTACACCAACTTTTTCAAAGTGAACCGTAACTTCATAATCTCTCTTTCCCTCTACAATTTCCGTAACCGTTCCTACTCCAAATTTAATATGCTTAACTTGATCTCCTACGGTATAATCCAAACCGTCCGAATGAGTAACGGTAAATGCCTTTCCTACCGCTTGCTGCTTTTCCTGATATACGGAAGTTGTTTTTGGCAAATCAAATACTGTGTCTTTTTTTCCTCCAAACCCACTTCGAAAAGCAGAAAATTCTGGACGCACGTTTTCTATTTTCCGAGCCATAGTACGCTTTGGAGCATTATCTTCTTGATCCAACAAATAAGAAGGTATTTCTTCTATAAATCGAGAAATTCGATTGTACTGTGCATGTCCATGCATAGTACGCATTTTTGCAGAAGTCAAGGTTAAATGATCCATTGCTCTTGTAATTCCTACATAACAAAGTCTCCGCTCTTCTTCTATATCATCAGGATCGCCTGAACTCATAGAAATATAGCTTGGGAACAATCCTTCTTCCATACCGCAAAGAAATACTCGAGGAAATTCCAAACCTTTTGCTGCATGCAGCGTCATAAGTACAGCACGATTCGACGAAGAATCCAGGTTATCAATATCTGCTACCAGTGCAACCTCTTCCAAAAATTGTCCGAGAGAACCAGTTTCTCTTGTCTGTTCAAAGTCTACTGCTTTATTAATAAATTCATCCAAATTTTCTTTCTTTTGTTCTGCTTTTTCATCCTCTAAATTTTCCAGTTCTTCCAGATACCCTGTTGTTTCTAAAATCAACTCAATTAGCTCTGACAATTCTACCATTTGCATCTGAATACGAAATGCTTTAATTTGATCCACAAATGCACGAATTTTTCCTGCTGCTTTTCCAATGGACGGAACTTGATCCACTACTTCCAAAGCTTGAAAAAAACTGATTCCAGTACGATCTGCAAATTGCTGCACACGGTCAATACTCGTTTGACCGATTCCTCGTTTTGGAACATTAATAATACGGCGTACTGCTACATTATCTTGCGCATTATCAATTGTTTTCAAATAGGCAAGTATATCTTTAATTTCCTGACGCTGATAGAAATTAATTCCTCCAATCAAACGGTATGGAACATTATAGGCAATACATTTTTCTTCAAATACACGAGACTGTGCATTCGTACGATACAAAACAGCACAGTCACTATATTGTGCTCCTTCTTCTTCTGCTGCTTTTTTTATTGCACGCACAACTGCTTCTGCTTCTTCATAGCCATTCTCAAACAGACAGGCTTTTACCTGTTCTCCCTGTCCTCGATCACTCCAAAGATGCTTTTCCTTTCTTCCATGATTATGTCGAATTACTTCATTTGCAACATCCAAAATACTTGTTGTAGAACGATAGTTTTGCTCCAGTTTTACAACATAAGCTCCAGGAAATGCATCTTCAAATCCTAAGATATTTGTAATGTCGGCTCCACGGAACTTGTAAATGGACTGATCATCGTCCCCTACAACGCAGAGATTTTTATGTTTTTTCGCAAGTAAATGAATCAACTGAAATTGAACCGAATTGGTATCCTGATATTCATCTACCATAATATATCGGAATCGCTCTTGATAACTTTCTAACACCTGCGGACAAGTCTGAAATAATTCCACCGTTTTCACAAGTAAGTCGTCAAAATCTAATGCATTATTTTCTTTTAATTTATTTTGATATTCGTTATAAGCTTGTGCAATTTTTTTCTGCTGTAAATCCATTGCACTTTCTTCCATTTCCTGTGGAGAAATAAACTCATTTTTGGCACTTGAAATAGCAGATAATAACACTTTCTCTCTATATATTTTAGAGTCCAAATCCATTTTTTTCATTACTTGCCGTATCACCGCTTTTTGGTCATCGGTATCATAAATGGAAAAGTTTGTCCCAAATCCAATTTGGTCAATATAGCGTCTTAAAATTCGTGCACAAGTCGAATGAAAGGTTGCAACCCATATACTTTCGGAACCAAATCCAATGAGCCGATCCACGCGATTTCTCATTTCTTCTGCCGCTTTGTTTGTGAATGTAATTGCCATAATATTCCACGGATTCACACCTTTTTCTTCTATTAGATATGCAATACGATGTGTCAATACCCTTGTTTTTCCTGAACCAGCTCCAGCCAACACAAGCAGCGGACCTTCGGTATGAAATACCGCTTCTTGTTGTCTATCATTTAACTCTTCATGATTACTCATATCTACCTCCATCATTCCTTACACAAAAATACAGCAATCCCGAATAAAAACAGGATTACTCGTAATAAAAGGAATTTTTATCTCCTTTTCTTTATTAGAAAAATTGTCTGCCGTCCAGCTAATATAGAAGAACAACCCCCAGTTTTCTGGACGGCATCTTTGATAATTCAATATTTTCTTAAATTAGTTTCTGACCACAGTTACTGCAAAACTTCGCTCCATTTGTTGGTGTTCCGCAGTTCGGACAAAATTTCGGAGCAGGATTGGCAGATGAATTGGAATTCATTGTATTTGCCATTTGATTTGCCATCTGCTGTCCCATCATCATTCCCATTTGCATTCCTGCCATATCGGCTGCCATATTGCTTCCTGCTGTATTTTGCGTCATAGAATCCGCCATTGCCATCTGTGTATAATGGCTCATATTGGCTGCCATTGATTGAGATGCTACTTTTTCCTGCATTCTCGCTATTTGCTCTGGATAAGATACACTCTGAATTACAAATCCAGTAACCGTAATACCTATCTTCATTAATTCCATATCCAAATCTTCTGCAATTCCTTTACCAATATCGTAGGCATTTGCTTGGATATTGAACATGTCTTTTCCCTCTTTTACAATCCACTTCATTAAAAGTTGATCGGAGAGAGACATTACACGCTCTTTTACATCATCTACTACGTATTGTTTCTTAATTCCTGCAATTTTTTCAATAAAACAATCATAATCGGATACTTTAAAATTAAACGTTCCAAATGCTCGAATTGGCATTCCTCCTGGGAGACCTGGAGCTGGAAGATTGATTGCATTTTTCGTTCCCCAGCGCACGGTAAATTCCTTCGTGTTAATAAATAAAACTTCTGCCCGAATTCCACTATTAAATCCAAACTTAAATCCCTTCAATGTAGAAAGGAATGGTACAATATCGGACGCAATATCAAAGCTTCCCGGATCTTTAAAAACTCCCTCCACTCTTCCATTATACATAAAGATCGCATCCTGTCCTTGGCGAATAATCAAGCGACTGCCTTTTTTTATTTCATCATTATCCCATTTCCAAAATATAACATCATCCTGGCTTTCATTCCATTCAATCACGTCGGAAAATTGATTTCCAAAAAGTCCCATTTTAACTCCTCCTCATCTACTCTAAAAATCAGACAAATCCATATAAAATATTAAACAATAATGAAAGAAAAGCGGCTTTTCCACTCGTTTGGAATCGCTGCTTTTCTTTTTAAATTATCAAACGGATGTTTACAATCCGCTTCATCGCCTATAACTAAGCAGATAATGAAATTACTGTGTATTCAATTTCGCTTTTAATGCTTCTAATTCATCCTCCACCCCAGAAGTCTGCTCTGAAGCTTCTGTCTTACCACTCATCTTTGCCTTTAAAGCAGCTAACTCATCCTCCACGTTGGAACTACTTCCATCATCATACTTGGACATCAAATCTTCAATGGAATCTTCTTGACCTGCTTCATTCAACTCTGCCATTGCATTTGCCTGATCCAACATCTTATTTGCTTTTTCTTCCATCCGATCAAATGCCGACATATGATTGGATACTCCTTTCAAGGAACCTCCAATTTGATTCACTCGCTCCTGTGCTTTTGCTGCTGCTACTTTAGCTTTGATTGCTGCTTTTCTTTGATTTAGATTTTCCATATCTTTTACAATTTTATCATGCATCTGACGCATTTTTGCAGCATTTGCTGAAGCAGAGTCATATGCTTGCCGCAATGCAATCTGCTGTGCAGCAACGGTTTGCTTTTTTTGAAGGAATAGACGTGCATCGCTATCATTTCCTGCCGCAACTGCTTTTTCCGCATATTTTTGCAGCTTTTCTACTTCTTGATTACATTCATCCAATTCCCGTTTTGCACGTGTCTCTTCTGCCATAACGGCAGCCGTTTCTGCTTTTACTTTTCCTAAATCGTCCTGTAGATTTCTCATGTATTGATCAATCATTTTTTCTGGATCTTCCGCCTTATCCAACACAGCATTCACATTTGCTGACATAATGTCTTTAAATCTCTGAATAACTCCCATTTTTTATCCTCCTAAACATTCCTATTTGGCATATTAACTATATTTGTAATTCAGGTAAAAACTTCTCTCGCTCTTAAATTTTATGATATTATCTTTCAGTTATGTTTTATTATAATACATTTATCCAGCTTTGTCATTAAATTTTTTTCTTTTTTTGACCATTCCCTCTTGTCATATAGTTTTAAAAACTATATAATGTGACATATAAGAAAAACCCAACCAGTAAGAAACTTTATTTTTTCTCAATATAAGGGAAAAATCATTAGGTATATTACAGTTATAGTATGGAAAAATACGGAATTAGGAGGATAGAATGAAAAACGACGAACTTTTTGACATTTTTATAAATAAACTTTCTAATATGAGCTACATTCATGCAAAAGATATTCCTCATATTGATTTATATATGGATCAGTTAACCACATTTATGGAGGATAATTTAAGCCAGATGAAGCGTTATCCTGAGGATAAAATTCTTACAAAAACAATGATTAACAACTATACCAAAAATAAATTGCTGCCTCCTCCAAATAAGAAGAAATATTCAACCGATCATATGGTTTTACTGATCTTTATTTATTACTTTAAGAGTTTTTTGCCAATTAACGATATCCAAAAAGTCCTAGAACCTTTATTGGAACAGGCAAAAGCTGGAGATTTTTCTAAGTTAGAATCCATTTATTCCCATATTTTCTCATTTGAAAAATCTGAGATGAATTCATTAAAAGAAGATTTGAAACGGAAATTGGAACTTTCTAAAACAGCTTTTTCTAATTATCCAGAGGAAGAGCGGGCAAATTTGCAAAAGTTTATGCTTATTTGTTTATTGGGCTTTGATATTTACTTAAAGAAACAGATGATTGAAACAATATTGGATGTAAAAGAAGAGGAGTAACTACTCCTCTTCTTTTTTCATACGCTCAAATGTCATATCATATCCATCATTGCCGAAATTCAGACTGCGATTTACACGACTAATGGTAGCGGTAGACGCCCCTGTCTTTTCTGCAATTTCCAAATATGTGTTCCCTTCTCTCAGCATCATTGCAACTTCATAACGCTGCGAGAGTGACAGTAATTCATTTACTGTACATACATCTTCAAAAAATGTATAACATTCCTCCACATTTTTTAAAGTTAATATTGCATGAAACAGCAAGTCCACTGCGGGAGTTTTTATTTTTTTATTCATAACATCCTCCTTGAACTGTTTCTCTCAAACAATTGTTTTTAAGCCTTGTGTTTGCTATTCACATTTTAGCACAGTAGAGTCTGAAAATCTACTTCTTTTTCTTATATTTTCTTGTGTAAGATAAAAATTGTTCCACGGAAGTATTTAAAACTAGCTCTTGTGGAAATTGTACTTCCTTTAAAATCTGCTCTGCATACTGATGATTTCCAACAGCTGTCACAAAATGGGCATCGCTATTTACTACAATCGGTTGTTCGTATTTTTTACAATATTCTAATATTGTTCTGTAATTTTCTCTGGCATTTATTCGATATCCATTTGGCTGCAATGAACTATTGTTCACTTCTAATAATTTCCCATACTGCTTCGCAGCACGCACAATTGGCTCATAATCCATCGGATAACGACCATCATCTGGATGCCCCAAAATATCTACATTTGGATTTTGAATGGCCGCAATTGCTGCCTGCGTATTTTCCTGTTTTGTTCCTGCCTTTAAACAAGGTAAATGCATACTGGCAATTACCACATCCAAATATTCCATTCCCAGTTCACTTAGATCAATTCCTCCATTACGGTCTATAATATTTACCTCTGCTCCTATTAACACTTCAATTCCAAATTTTTCCTGTAAATAGTCACGGTCAATCGCACGCAAATTTCTAAAATAGAATTCTCCACATGTACCTGGCATGGCAGGAGCATGTTCTGTAATTCCAATTAGTTCTAACCCAATATCTGCTCCTCGCTGAATCATTTCATATAGTGTATTATAGGCATGTCCACTTGCAATTGTATGCGTATGTGCATCAAATAAGAATTTCATCTTCAACCTCCTAATGCCTTATTTTTCATTGTAAGAGTCTAGTTATCAGAAAAAGTCTCTTTTGCATTTTTTAGTCGAGCATATTGATTTTTAATCAATAAATCTCCTGTTTTCCCCCTGCCTGACAATTTACTGCTAATACTGCGTTTTCCCGATACAGGAAAAATATCAAATCCTTTATATAAATCGGTAAAAAAAGTATCTTCTTCATTTCCCGATTGAGGATTTGAATTACTAAGCAAAATCGCTGCCCCTAATTTATCCGTTTCTTTTGCCCAGTTTCCCAAACGAATTTGGTCTTCATCATTGAATGCATCCTTTGTAAAATCAGTAAATGCGACTGCCTTATTTACTGGACGATAGGGAGGATCTACATAAATAAATGTACGACTTGTGACATATGGCGTTAATGTATTAAAGTCTTGCTGCAAAATTCTAACATTTTTTAAGACTTCCCCTGCAAGATACATATTTTCAAAATCAAAATTGATCGTTCGGATACGATTAAATGGAACGTTAAAATCTCCTTTTCGATTTTCCCGATATAATCCATTAAAGCATGTACGATTTAAAAAAAGCATATGGGCTGCAATAATTAACTCATCTTCTTTTCCCCATATTTCTTTTCTCTTTCTATGATTCATTCGATCACGCTTTTCATAATACATTTGTTCCTGCTGTTCTGGTGCCATTAAATTATAAACTCGCTGCCATTCTTCTAAAATACTAATCAAACGGCTGACATTTCTTTGCATAACACGATAACAAGTAATTAGCACTTTATTTATATCATTAATTGTCACTTCCACCAGATCATAATGAGACAATAAATCAAATAATACCGCTCCAGCTCCTACGCAAGGTTCCATATAACGGTTGATTGTTCCATCCTCCAGTCCTTCTGGATAATATTCTCGAAGAATTGGCAGCATCAGTGTTTTTCCTCCTGCCCATTTTAAAAATGGTTTTGGATCTCTATTGTACATATGCATTTCCTCACTAAAGTGTTTAATACTTTTATTATACAGCAAAATACGTTTTCTGCAAAGCCTTCCGCATTCGATTAAAAATCAATCAATTATTCGATTAAAAATTCTGATAATACATAGTTACTAACGTCAATTCCCTTTTCCGTCAAATAAATTCGATTTTTTTTACAAGCAATGAGATGAAGCTTTTCCATTTTTTTTGTTACATCCCCATAAATGGAATGATAGGTTACTCCAAATTTTTCCTCAAATCCATTGATAGAAATTCCCCTCATACAGCGAAGTCCTAAAAACATAAATTCTTCCATCTGCTCTTTTAACGAAAGAACCGTAATCTCTTCCCATAATTGTTCTGGATTGGATGCCTGCATCATATAACTGGAAAGATCACGGCAATTATGATACCGAATATGATTTACCATTGAAGAAGCTCCCAAACCAAAGCCAATATAATCGGTTCCGTCCCAATAACAAAGATTATGCCTGCATTCATACCCTATCTTTGCATAATTAGAGATCTCATAGCGGTAGTATCCTTTTCGTTCTAACAATTCTTTCGTTCTCTGATACATCATTCGTTCGGCATCTTCATCTGGAAGTCCCAAACCAGAAGAGTATTTTTCATAAAACGGAGTTCCCTCTTCAATGATCAAACTATAGGCAGAAATATGCTCTGGCTCCAATAATAACACCTTTTGCAATGTTTGTTCGTAGGATTCTTCGGTCTGTCCTGGCAATGCTGACATTAAATCAATATTGATATTGGAAAATCCCAACTTTCTAGCGAGAGAAAAACTTTCTAGAAAATCTTCCCAAGTATGAATTCGTCCAAGTTTTTTTAATTCTTCATTGTTAGCAGACTGGAGACCAAAACTAAGTCGATTCACTCCTGCTTTTCGATAACAATTTAACTTCTCTTCGTTCACTGTACCTGGATTACACTCAATCGTAATTTCCACGTCTTCTGAAAAATGAAACTTATGACGCAGTTCATTTAAAATTGCGGCAATTTCTTCTCCACAAATTAGAGAAGGAGTCCCTCCTCCCAAAAATACGCTTGTCACAATGAACTCTTCTTGTTCTTCTGAAACACCTAAGTTTTTCATCAGAAGCGACTTTTTATAGTTTTGGATTTCCTGGCAAACTGCTCTTCCATAAGCCTTCTGTGTTTCCTCTGTAGCCGGAGCTGAGAGAAAATCACAGTAAAGGCATTTTTTTACACAGAATGGTATATGAATATAAATGGCAAGTGCTTTACTTTTCATCTAACTTCAACACACTCATAAATGCTTTTTGAGGAATCTCTACATTTCCAACCATACGCATTCGTTTCTTTCCTTCCTTCTGTTTTTCCAGAAGTTTTCTCTTACGACTAATGTCTCCTCCATAACATTTCGCAAGTACATCTTTACGCATTGCTTTTACAGTTTCTCTTGCAATGATCTTACTTCCAATCGCTGCTTGAATTGGGATTTCAAATAATTGACGTGGAATTTCTTCTTTTAATTTTTCGCACATCTTTCTGCCTCTTTCATAGGCACTTCCTGCAAATACAATAAAGGATAATGCATCAACTTCCTCTTTATTTACTAAAATATCCAGTTTTACAAGTTCAGAACGTGCATAACCTTTCATTTCATAATCAAATGATGCATAGCCTCTAGAGCGAGACTTTAACGCATCAAAGAAATCATAAATGATCTCATTTAACGGAAGATCATAGCGCAGCAACGCTCTTGTTTCTTCCATATATTCCATGCCAAGATAAATTCCTCTGCGCTCCTGGCATAAATCCATAATTGCACCGATAAATTCCGATGTCACCATAATTTCTGCTGCAACCATTGGTTCTTCCATATAATCAATTTCAGAAGGATCTGGCATATTGGATGGATTGGTTAACTCGATCATTGTACCATCCGTTTTATGAATCCGATATACAACGCCTGGAGCCGTCGTTACAAGATCTAAATTATACTCTCTTTCTAAACGTTCTTGAATAATTTCCAAATGCAGCAATCCTAAAAATCCGCAGCGAAAACCAAACCCAAGTGCAATGGATGTCTCTGGCTCAAATTGGAGAGAAGCATCATTTAACTGAAGCTTTTCCAACGCATCTCTCAAATCTCCATACTTTGCTCCATCTGCTGGATAAACACCACAATATACCATTGGATTTACTTTTTTGTAACCAGGCAAAGGCTCCGACGCCATATGATCGGTTCTTGTAATTGTATCCCCCACCATCGTATCTCTTACATTTTTGATACTGGCTGTGAGATATCCAACCATACCAGCGCTCAATTCTTCGCATGGAATAAATTGACCGGCTCCAAAATATCCTACTTCCACTACTTCCGCAGTTGCTCCAGTCGCCATCATTTTAATTGGAGTCCCCTTACTTACACAGCCTTCTTTTATTCTGCAAAATACAATGACACCTTTGTATGGATCATATACAGAATCAAAGATCAATGCCTTCAATGGAGCATCTGGATCTCCCTTTGGTGCAGGTATCTTTTCCACGATTTGTTCCAATACTTCATCAATATTCAGCCCTGTTTTCGCAGAAATACGAGGTGCATCTTGTGCTTCAATTCCAATTACATCTTCAATCTCATTCACAACTCGATCTGGATCGGCACTTGGAAGATCAATCTTATTGATTACTGGAAAAACATCCAAATCATGATCCAACGCCAAATACACATTTGCCAATGTCTGTGCTTCAATTCCCTGTGCAGCGTCCACAACTAAAATTGCACCGTCACAAGCTGCCAAACTTCTAGAAACTTCATAATTAAAATCTACATGTCCTGGAGTATCAATTAAATTAAAAATATATTCTTCTCCATTTTTTGCTTTATATACAATGCGGACCGCCTGGGATTTAATCGTAATTCCACGTTCTCGCTCTAATTCCATATTATCAAGTACCTGAGCCTGCATTTCACGGCTTGTCAGCAAACCTGTTTTTTCAATAATACGATCTGCTAATGTAGACTTTCCATGATCAATATGGGCAATAATACAAAAATTGCGAATTTTGCTTTGATCAATATGAGCCATCGTTACCTCCTGTTATTTCACTTATAACTTATATGATAAGTCCATTCGTTTTGTAAGTATAGCATAAATATAAGAAAGCTTCAAGACTAAGAGGGGCTGTTATAACAGCCCCTCTTAAATTCTTATTCAGATATGCAAAAGAGATCTTATAGAAATTTCTTTTGATTTTTATTTTACTAATGCAACCGTTTCACGAGCAATTGCTAATTCTTCATTGGTAGGAACAACTAATACCGTTGTCTTAGAATCTTCGGTACTAATAATGCATTCTTCTCCACGAACTTTATTTTTTTCTGGATCAATTGTCACACCCAAATAGCCCAAATATTCTCCTACTAATGCACGAACCACGCCGTCGTTCTCTCCAACTCCTGCGGTAAAGGCAATTGCATCGACACCATTCATAGCAGCCGTGTAAGCACCAATATATTTTGCAACGCTGTAACAAAATACTTCAATTGCCGCTTTCGCACGTGGATTACCAGCATCCATTGCATCCCCCAAATCACGGAAATCACTCGATACGCCAGATAAACCTTGTACACCTGATTTCTTATTTAAAACAGATGTGACTTCTGCCAATGTAAGATTCTCCTTATTTGCAATAAACTCTAAGATCGCTGGATCAATGCATCCACTTCTGGTTCCCATTGGAACACCTTCTAATGGTGTCAATCCCATGGAAGTATCCACAGATTTTCCATACTTTACAGCAGTAATGGAAGAACCATTTCCCAAATGACATACAATGATCTTTAAATCTTCTGGCTTCTTTTGGAGTATTTCTGCTGCTCTTTTCGATACGAAACTATGGCTTGTACCATGGAAACCATAACGTCTCACACCATATTTTTCATAATACTCGTATGGAAGTCCATATAAATATGCCTTCTCTGGCATTGTTTGATGAAATGCAGTATCAAACACACCTACCATTGGTACATTCGGCATAAGTTCTTTACACGCATTAATACCAATTAAATTCGCTGGGTTATGAAGTGGAGCTAAATCATTACACGCTTCAATCTCTTTAATTACTTCATCATTTAATAAAGTAGCTTCTGCAAACTTCTCACCACCATGCACAATACGATGCCCAACTGCTCCAATCTCGTCCAAAGATGCAATGACTCCATTTGCTTTGTCCGTCAACTGTTCTAATACAAGACTAACCGCTGCGGTATGCGTTGGCATTGCTACTTCTAAACTAACCTTCTCTTTTCCTGTTGGTTTATGTGTTAAGCGTCCATCAATTCCAATTCTTTCGCAGAGTCCTTTTGCCAAAACCCCTTCTGTTTCAGAATCAATCAATTGATATTTCAAGGACGAACTCCCACAATTAATTACTAAAACCTTCATGTTTCCCTCCTATTTCTTGTTTTTTACTACTTCTTTATTTTACCCCTAAATTCTCACAATGTAAAGTGATTCTACAAAGTATTTTATACAACAATTGGCTTGACAGTCTTAATAAAACTACCAAGCCAAACATTTGTGTGCTATTAAAATATAATTATTATTGAATATTTGGATTTGCTTCCATATATACTTTGACATCTTGTTTTAACTGTTCCCATGCATCCTCGTGAACTACATAATATTTTGGACAATCTTTTCCTGTAACATCAAAATGTCGGATAATATCATCCGATGTCAAATCAAACTGCTCTAATAACCAGGCTGTCAACTTAATTACCGATTGGTATGTAATGTCGTTAAACTTTCCGTCCCAGTCTGGATGACAAACTTCAATTGAGATTGTATCATCATTACGCCAGTTTGTACAATAAGACTTTTCATCAATTGGCACACACTGAATAATCTCTCCTTCTAATCCTACTACAAAATGGGAGCTTGCCTTTACCCCATCAGGATTGGCAGCCGGATCTGCTAAGTTAGAAAAATAACTGCGATTATTCTGTGCACTTGTACCTGCATTGGCAACCCAATGAATGACTACATTATTGACTGCCTTCAACGGAATTCCTGGTCTGGAAAATTCGTTTATCTCAAGCAGCTGCTGGTCAACCCAAGTTGGAATTGGAATATTTTTCTTCACATGTTCTTCCGTTGTCTCAACTGGCGCTGTCGTCTCTGTCTGATCCCCTGACGTATGTCCTCCTAAATTAGAATCATTCGGATTAGAAAAGAAAACTTTCTTTCCCACAAATATCAAAAGTACAATAACGGCAATCCCCACGCCTCCAACAAATAAACGTCTGCGCAGCATTCTTTGGCGTTCTCGTCTCATTCGCTCTATTCTTCGTTTAATTCTCTCTTCTCTTGCTCGTTTTAATTCTCTTTCATACTGCTCTTCTTGTTGTTCATTATTATTCTGTATCTGGTTGCGAAAGCGTTCCGCTCTTGTTTTTTGATCCATACTAAATCTCCTCAACCACAAATTTCTTCATTCTTCCGAAATTCTCATTTACTTTTATCCAATGGTATACTACAATATAGAATGATAATGAATTTTAAAACTATTGTCAACTAGATTTCATATTTTTTTTGAATTGATTTCTTAAATTCAATTCTTTTTATGATATACTATCAGAATGAGAGATAACCAATCCAAATACTATGGAAAATGGAATTATGCTCGTTCACAAAATGGTCAATTTCATTTTGTATACTGAATCAGTATATCATTGAAAATGCCTTCTTGGCAAATAATTATTTTTTTAGAAAGGAATTTTTTATGAAAACAATTGACCTAGTCGTTCCTTGTTACAACGAGGAAGAGGTCCTTTCCGTTTTTTATGAGGAAACGAGTAAAATAGTGAATCAGATTCGTAATTATCAATTTCATTATATTCTTGTTGACGATGGAAGCCAAGACAAAACACTTACTATTATGCAAAACCTGGCTTCTCAGCATTCTGAGATTACTTATTTATCTTTTTCTCGTAACTTCGGTAAAGAATCCGCTATGTACGCAGGATTAAAGCACTCCAGTGGTGACTATGTAGTCGTTATGGATGCGGATTTACAACATCCACCCGCTATGATTCCTGATATGATCCAGGGTATCGAGGAGGGTTACGACTGTGTTGCTGCCCGACGCAGCAATCGCAATGGAGAATCGCCAATTCGAAGTTTCTTTTCTCGCCAGTTTTATAAACTCAGCAACCGTATGAGCGATGTAAAAATGGCTTATGGAGCTGTAGATTTTCGTATGATGACTCGTCAAATGGTAGACTCCATTTTAGAGCTATCCGAAGTACAACGTTTCTCCAAAGGTATTTTTATGTGGGTTGGCTATAATACAAAATGGATTCCATACGAAAATGTAGAACGAACACTTGGAACTACAAAATGGAGTTTTTGGAGTCTATTTAAATATGCGGTAGATGGAATTACTTCTTTTTCCGTAACCCCACTTCATATGGTTTCTGGAATGGGATTCATTATCTCCATCATTGCTTTTATTTATATTATCATTACATTGATCCAAACATTGTTTTTTGGAATTGATGTTCCTGGATATGTAACAACCCTATGTGCTGTTTTATTTTTAGGCGGAATTATTGAATTTTCTATCGGTATTCTAGGAGAATATATTTCTCGAATCTATATGGAAACAAAAGACCGTCCAATTTATATTATTAAAACTTCAAATTTAAAAGAAATAAAGAAATCCTCTGAGCAGGATCAATGAGGAGATTTTAAATGATTAGAAAAAAAGATTTTTGGAAAGATTCGACCCCTTATCTCTGTGCTTTTTTCATTCCGATCATTGTAATGATTGCCGTTTTTATCCAGAGAGGAATTTTTCCATTTGGTGAAATGAGTTTTCTTCGGACAGATTTGTATCATCAATACGCTCCATTTTTTCAAGAAATGAAAAAGAAATTAACCGAGGGAGGAAGTTTTTTCTATAGCTGGGACATCGGTATGGGAACAAATTTTATGGCTCTGTTTGCCTACTATTTAGCAAGTCCACTTAATTGGCTGCTTTATTTATGTCCTAGAGATTATATTATTGAATTTATCACATACTTTATCGTAATTAAAATTGGACTTTCCAGTCTTTCTATGACCTATTACTTAATTCAGCACAATGGAAAGCGTGATTTTGGAGCTGCTTTTTTTGGCATTTTTTATGGGCTTAGCGGCTATATGGCTGCCTATAGCTGGAATATTATGTGGTTAGACTGTATCCTCCTATTTCCGCTTGTTATACTTGGTTTGGAGCGGCTTATACATCAGGATAAATGCTTTTTGTACTGCATTACACTCGGACTTTGCATCTTATCTAATTATTATATTTCCATTATGATCTGCATTTTCCTTGTCATTTATTTCTTAGTACAGCTGCTTTTGGCTTCTTGCCATGGAGTTCAATATTTGAAAAAAATCGGGGAATTTGCACTTTATTCTCTGCTTGCAGGAGGACTCGCTGCCATCGTGCTGCTTCCAGAAATCTATGCATTACAGACAACTGCATCCAGCAGCATCAGCTTTCCTCAGACGATCGTAAGCTATTTTTCTATTTTTGATATGATAGCCAGACATCTTGTTGATGTAGACGTGCATATTGGTTTAGATCATTGGCCAAATATTTATTGCGGCGTTGCGATTTTATTTTTAATACCACTCTATATTCTAAATCGAAGAGTTAATTTTTATGAGAAGTTTCTTTACTGCTTCTTATTGCTCTTCTTCTATTTAAGTTTTAGCAACAACGTTTTAAACTTCATTTGGCATGGACTCCATTTTCCAAACTCACTTCCTGCCAGACAATCGTTTATTTATATTTTTCTTATTTTGTCTATGGCATGGCAAGGTTACGATGGAATTCGTTCTCGAAGCATCAAACAAATCATTGGCTGTATGTGGTTTGCCATCGTATTTACCATTTTAGCTGAGAAGTTGATTACAGAGGAATTTTTTAGTTGGCATGTTTATTATGTAAGCATTTTATTTTTAGCTCTTTATGGCGGAATTGCCTATTTATATCGCAAAGAACAACTTACAAACCGACTTGCTGCTGCACTTATCCTTTCTCTTGTAACAGTAGAATCTTTCCTAAATACAACCACCACAAGTGTAACTACAACAAGCCGTACTGCCTACGTACAAGATGATGCTGCAACTCGATCAATGCTTGCATCAATAGAAGAAGAGGAACCTGAATTTTATCGTGTTGAGAAAACGAAAATCCGTACCAAAAACGATGGCGCTTGGTTGGATTATCCTTCCATTTCCATTTTCTCTTCTACTGCAAATGCTAATCTAACCGATTTCTTTAAAGTATTTGGTCTGGAATCTTCCACCAATGCTTATGGATCAATTGGTTCTACTTTTCTCTCCAACATGATTTTTGGAGTAAAATACAATATTTCAAGTCAGGAGTTGGAAGAAACAGATGCTCGTGAATTGTATGCAGAACAGGATGGGGTATATATTTACAAAAACAACTATACACTTCCTCTCGGTTTTCTTGTACAAGAAGATTTTAATGAAGTTTGGTCCACTGATGGTGCTACTCCGTTTGAAAATTTAAATTCTTTCGCAGAAGTTTCCGCTGGAGTATTAGATCTTTATACCTTAATTAATACCGATTTCATTGATGCATCCACTTATTCTGTTACAGTAAACAAAGATGGCTATACGTATTTATATGTCAACCGATTCGGTCCAAATGAAGTAGAAGTAACGGACTCTGCTGGTAACACTACTTCCTACGACAACTTAAATCGTGGATACATCTTAGATATGGGATACCGTAAATCTGGAGATGTTTTAACAATTAAAAATACGGACGAAGAAGGCGCCGATAAAACATTGACTGTCAGTGCTTATCAGATGAATGAAGACAAATTAAAACGAATTTATGACGCTCTAAGCCGTACACCAATGACTGTTGATAACTATAACGATACCCATATTGATGCCCATGTTACAACAGAACATGATGGAATTTTACTCACAACAATCCCTTATGATACTGGCTGGACGGTTACCGTTGATGGAGAGGTTGTAACTCCTGAAAAATTCGGAGATGCATTCATTGCACTTCCTCTTACCACTGGCTCCCATACTTTGACATTTTCTTATTTACCAGATGGTATTACGGAAGGCACAATCCTTACTTTTAGCTCTCTTGCAATATTAATTGCACTCTATCTTATTACATTATTTTGGAATAGGCATAAGAAACATCATGCTCAAAAAGAATTTGATTCCACAAATAGTGAAGAATTGTTCTTGCCAGATGACGCAGAAGAAGATGCTGTTGACCGACACCACGTAGAAGAAGTTTTAAGAGAAAAGCGTACAGGAGAACTCCCTTCCAGTGAGGAATTAATGTCTGGTCACCCATTGACGGAATCTGAATTTTCTACCTCAATCCAAGAACAATTGGGAAAACTATTTGCGGAAAATACAAAAACAACCCAATTACTAAACTCTAATATCTCGGATGACACAATTACCGTTTCATCCAATCTTAATACGCCCGCATCGGAGTCATTGGATCATACAACTGTGATCCCTGATTCCAAAAAACACACTACATTATAATATAACTTCTCGGAATCTCAATGAATGAGATTCCAATTG
>DVHN01000063.1 GCA_018712075.1 Candidatus Fimimorpha faecalis | reverse complement strand
AATTTTATACTTTATAACGAATTTCCAATCAAACAACTGTATTATATTAACAAAAATATCCAACCAAATATTCATTTTGTATATAAAAAGGAGAAAATAATATGTTAGCTCAAAAACCACCAATGGGATGGAATTCATGGAATACTTTTGGAAAAGAAATTGATGAGGATTTAATTTTTCGTATTGCAGATATTATGATTGAAAAAGAATATAAAAATGCTGGGTATGAATATTTAATTATAGACGATTGCTGGGCATTAAAAACAAGAGATGAATACGGAAATCTAGTGCCAGATCCTCAAAAATTTCCACACGGAATGAAAGCAGTAGCCGATTATATACACAAAAAAGGATTAAAATTTGGAATGTATTCGTGTGCAGGTGTACTTACCTGTGCAGGTTACCCTTCAAGCTATGATCATGAATTTGAAGATGCAAAACAGTTTGCTGAATGGGAAGTAGATTATTTAAAATACGATTATTGCAACTTTCCAAAAAATGCAGATTGTATTAATCGATACCATACTATGAGTATGGCATTAAAAGCAAGTGGACGAGAAATTCTTTTTGCAGCATGTAATTGGGGAAGTCATGATGCTTGGAACTGGATGCGCTCGATTGGAGCACATACTTATCGCTCTACTGGAGACATTTTTGATAATTTCCATTCTTTTATGAATATTTTCCAGTCTCAAATGGAGCATTTGAGCCAGTCTGGTCCTTATTGTTTTAACGATATTGATATGCTGACTGTTGGAATGTATAATAAAGGAAATGTTGCAATTGGAAAACCATGTACGGATGGAGAATATCGAATGCAATTTTCTTTATGGTGTCTGGCAGGTGTTCCTTTAATTATGGGAGCTGATATTCGCCATATTAATCCAGAAATGGAACAATTACTAAAAAACAAAGATTTAATCGCAATTAACCAAGACATCGAATGCAGACCACCTTATCTTGTTGGAAATCGCAGTGTTGTTGTTCCAGAAAAAGATAAAGAAAATGCGGTAGAACCACTGCGCAAAATAAAGAACAAACTCTATACCTTTATTAAACACCTTTCAAACAATGAATTTGTGATCGCCTATTATAACCTTTTCGAAGAAGAGAGGGATATTAACTTTATTTTTGCAGATGCCGGTATCCCATATTCTTCTGGCTACGGTTTTTCTATGAAAGATATATTTAGCGGAGAAGAAATCGGAGTGAAACGGGATTACCATATTGTTACCGTACCAGGACATGACTGTAAACTATATAAGTGTAGGTTGGTATATTGTGGAAAATAAGAACGAATATTGTAAGAAATGTGGGCGTGCTCTCTCTTCTGATGAGATTGCAATTACCAAAAAACTAATCAATAGAGGAACAACAACTTATTATTGCATCCATTGTCTTTCAGAAGCGTTTGAAGTTAAACAGGAAGATATACAAGAAAAAATCCAATATTACAAAGAAATTGGATGTACACTCTTCAAGTAGCTTGTCAATGAGAAAAATAAAAGACTACAATCAATGTCTATAAATACGACTTAACACGAGGCTATCGGGAAATAAACTTTTCCGATAACCTCTATTTAAGTTAAGACTCATTAGCAGATCATGATAACAGCCATAGCATCACTAATACAATATATTATTCTACCTACCAAAAATAGTTAAAATATCTAATAACTGTTTTTTATTTATTCTATATTGCTCTGGATTATTATATTCTGCAAATCCAACATAGGCTTCCAACAATAGGAAAAATACTTGATAAAGCTGACGCCGTTTTTTTCTGTTTTCACTAATATGATTTTGTATCTCTAAACCATATCCTTTTAATAAGAAAGGATTCCTCATCCATGGACTAGAGAATTCAAAATCAGGATCTCCAAATACAGCTCGGTCACTGTCAATAATGGCTATAATTTCTAAACTCTTTTTATCCAAAAGTACGTTTCCTTCCCATAAATCTGTATGGAGCAAATGTGGCACTCGTATTTCATCCAGTACTTCCCTATTCTGATAAAATATTTCTCTCAAATCATTTAATTGTTGTTGTTTTAATCCACCTAAGTTTTCCAATCGTTTTGTAATATCTTCCACTTCAAAAATAAGTGCCTCACTCCATTTTTCAAAATATTTTCCATCTTGAATATGTGATACAAATCCAAAATTTTCACCAGTTACTTGATGCAATTTCCATAAATATTTTCCCATTTGAAAATATAAATATTCTCTTTGCTTCTCGCTTAATTCTGCATTGGACATAACGATAGATGGAATATATTCTACTATCATGAAATCTCGATCCACAATACACTTCGATGTATCATAAGCAAGCACATGCGAACACGGAATTCCTATTTCTTGACATACAGAATATACATAAGCTTCTGCCTTCATAAGATTTTCTTCAAACCCCATAATTAGATGACGATTTACTGGACCGAACCGCAAAACCGCTTTCTTATGCTTTGATCCATAAACAACCAAATATGTAGTATTAAACATTCCTCCATCCAAAAGCTGTGCTTCCCAAACCTGATCTTCTTGTAATAGATTTTGAAAGATTTTTTTAATTGTATCTATCGCAACTTCCTTAAAAAGACTCGATTGAACATTCATAACAAAACTCTCCTAAACATTTTTCTTTATCATACAAAAATCTTTCAATCTCGTAAACTGTATATTTTCTATATTGGATGGTTCTATTCCAGTTCTTTCTCTGTCTTTCACTTATTATCCTTCCTGTATTTCCTTTTCTGAATAATCTAGTACAACTTTCTTACAATATTTGCAAATAGATGCAGGTATCAAAAAGTCAGAGAACACATTATTTTCTAACAGAATCTCTCCTTCTTTTGGCAATAATGTTATTTTATGCTTTTTCTTTACCCACGCCACTCTACGCATCCCTTGCAGAAATCCCTCCTCCATTTCTCCATTACAGAATGGACAGTTCATCCAATCCCCTCCTTATTTTTCTGTTATATATTCCATATCACCGAGATGATAAACTTCTATCATACATTCTTTTATCTCAGTTCCTACAGAAAGAAATCCAGAAAATTTAGATTGATTATATCCATAAGTCTCATCTATTATAGTAAAATTTTGGTTTACAAACATTGGGATAAAATCAATAAGGAACTGTTTCCTTCCTGTAAAAGAACCAATATTATCACAAAAATCCAGTATATATACATAACAAAAATCCCAATCTACATGATGGAACTGCACACTACCCTCTATTTGTTCATACGGCTCAGTGGTACTTACAAATCCATTTTGAAAGGACATATGAAGTCCATCATCCAGAATTCTCATTTCTGTCACACACATATCATGTAAACTATACGGCAAATTTTTAATGTTACTTCTAATTGTAGTCTTCATAGTCCTCCACTTCAATTTAAATTTTCTGTTTTATATTCTACTGTTCAATATCTGATTTAATTAGTGAGTACATTTTCATATCCAAAACTTGACCATTTTTTACTGCATTGCTTCTAAGTGTTCCCTCATACTGAAATCCACTTTTCTCAAGGATTCGGCAAGAAGCAATGTTATAGGCAAATGGCTCTGCAAAAATACGGATAATATCCGTATTTTCAAAAATATATTCGCATATCTGACGAACTGCGCTTGCTCCTAATCCCTTTCCCCAAAATTCTTCTGCAATATAATATCCCATTTCAGCAGTACGAAAATGAACGTTATCTTTACGAAAAACACCAATACTTCCTACCACTTTATCATTTATCGTAATAGCAAAAGCAAAGGTTGTATTTTTATCCGAGCTTAATAACTCACCAATATAGCTTTCTGCATCCTCTTCTGTATAAGGGTATGGGAGTCCATCTCTTAAATTATTCTGTATCTTTTTATTGTTGGCTATTAATGCCAGTTCTTTTGCATCATCCAGTCTCCACGGTCTAATTGTACAGTCCAAGTTTCCTTTTCTCCTTTCCTTTTCTCCATCTTTCATCTTTTTTCACTTCATCCAGTTTTGGAATAGAGTCACTGGCCCCATTTCTTCCAACAGCAATGGAGGCAGCTCTAGCTGCTGTATCCAAAGCATCTTTTACCGTTTTACCACAGATAATACTTCCCATAAAAAATCCCGTAAAGGTATCTCCCGCAGCGGTAGTATCCACTGTTTTTACTGGATAAATGGGTTGATAATAGTTTTCTTCTCTATATCCATAAACAGCGCCCTCTTTTCCCATAGTAAGCACAATCTGCGCATTTGGAAAATGTTTCGTCAAAGCATCCAATATCTGTCTGCCCTCTTTTTCCAAAATTCCACTTAATTGCATTCCTTCTAATTCATTTAGAATTAAAAAATCTACATATGATAAAGGCATATCAAAAATTTTTTCATTCATCGGAGATGGATTCAACACAATCTTCATTCCAATTTCATGCGCTCTTTCCATAATATAGGGAATCTGGTTAATTTCATTTTGGAGTATGAGATAATCCCCCTTTTTAAAAAAAGGAAGGACTGAGTCAATATATTCTTTTGTTATTGTTTGATTTGCTCCGCCATATAAAATAATACTGTTTTCTCCCTCTGGAGTTGTCTGAATCATTGTATGCCCAGTTGGAAACTCTGTTTTCTGTACTAGTTCTGTATGCACACCTGCTTCATTTAACTTACGAAGCAACATATCTGAATCATTCCTTCCAACTGCTCCTGCATGCCATGTATCAATGCCAGTATAACAAAATGCGATGGACTGATTCAGCCCCTTTCCTCCACAGAAAATCTGCATATCATTAGAAGCCAACGTTTCTCCAGGCTGCACAAAATGTTTTACCTTATAAACATAATCTATATTTAACGATCCAAATACAAGAACCTTCATTTTCATTCTCCTCCCGTCCTTGTTGAACTATTTATTGTAATATTATACATCTTGGAATGATTTAGTACAACAGAAACAATATAAACAAAAGTAAGAACATTATTTATTGAAGACTGAAAAAATTTATAAAATACTATCGTCGCAAATTTTTCACAGAATCGGTTGAATTTTTCCTCATTCCATATATAATAAAAACAAAAAGCTGTTTCAATTGTACCTGGCTGTCACAAAACCTCTGGTTTGAAACAACTTGTAGAACGCTGATATATCTCTCCAGAGCAATGTGTTGCTTTTGGAGATGGTATATTTGTTACACTGGAAAAATATTTATATAATTGCAGGAGAAAATCCATGAATAAAATAGGAATTATTTGTGCTGGTGATACCGAGTTAGAAGCATTTTTACATAAAATAGAAATTATTAAAACGACAGAAAAAGCAATGCTGAAATTTTATGAGGGGAAAATTGGAGATGTAACTGTCATTGTATTGTACAGTGGCGTATGCAAGGTAAATGCTGCGATTGCCACAGAAATTTTAATTGACCGTTTTGGGGTAAATATAATTATCAACGCTGGAACAGCAGGAGGAATGGATGCTAACGTACAGCTTTTTGATACAGTGATATCGGAACAATGTGCCTATCACGATGTCGCAGATGATATACTTACTGATTTCCACCCATGGATGGAAACGGTGTACTTTCCTTCCAATCCGAAACTTCTCAAAATAGCAAGAGAATATGCTCTTACTTCAAACTCTCCTATTTTATTTGGAACAACTGTAACGGGAGAACAGTTTATTGAAGATGAGAAAAGAACGGAAATCAATCAAAAATTTTCTCCTTTATCCACCGATATGGAAACTGCAAGTATTGCCCATGTTTGTTATGTGAATCAAATTCCATTTCTTGCAGTAAGAACGATCACCGATACAGCAGATCACAGTGGAATTGAAAATTTTGAGAAAAATTGTGAAGATGCATCGCTTATTTCGGCTAATATTGTCATCGATCTTGTAAAGGCATTTGCTTCGACAGCAGTTACACAATAGCTCTACCAAATAGAATAAAGATGAATGGTATGCACGATAAATCGAGTAGGGGAATAGCATTACTGCAATTCCCCTAAAAATATTTTACGCACATCGGCATATTTTATTTTTTACTTTTGTTAGATCTTCTTGAACACAAATTTTACCTTTGGCATTTTCATCATCTAAAATAATTTCTCCTACCGCAGGTACTTGAATACAACCAGATAGTGGATTTTTAATACTGATAACTGGAGTTGTAATCGTTGCTTCCACTTCCGATTTTTCAAAGCATAGATCGGCATCTATCATTTCACAATTAATTAATTTTAAATTTTTACAATAACAGAATGGTTGTGTTCCGATAATTTTACAATTAATCAATGTAAGACCATTGGAGTACCAAGCAAGGTATTCTCCTTTCACAACACTGTCTTTCACGGTTATATTTTCTCCATGCCAAAAAGCGTCTTTTGTATCCAATACGCAGTTTTCAAATGTGGCATTTCGGATATACTGAAACGAATATTTTCCTTTAAATGTTACATCAAAGAAATGTATGTTTTCGGAACGCATCATAAAATACTCACTCTCTGCCGTACTATGACGCATTGTAATATCTTTCACTGACCATCCAAACTCAGGAGAAATAATATCACAATCTTCTATTATGACATTACTGCATTCCCGAAGTGCTTTAATGCCATGCATTTTCGTTCCCTTGATTTCAATCTGATCGGAATACCACAGTGCTGCACGACAAAGCTCTGTCATCTCAGAATTATTAATTTTTAATCCGTGATCATGCCAAAATGGGTAACGCAAATTGCAAAAGACATGATCAATCTGAATATCACTGCTCTCTTTCAAAGCGCTTTCTCCATCTGCTGGACCATCAAACGCACAGTTTTTTAAACTTAAATGCTTGCTTCCATAAAGTGCTCGTTCCATATCAAAACTTTGATTTTCAATCATTGACATTTGAATTCCTCCCATCGATACAATGAGTTACTTAGTAAATAATTTTACAATTGTTACGGATTTATCTTAATTTATGCTGACTAATTTGATATACTAAATAATCAAGACAATCAATCCGTTTTTCTTCTTTATGAACTCTTTCCAATAAAAATTTTCTATGTTTTTCCAAAAGTCGCAGCTGGTCTTTTTGATTCCCCATTCTTAGCTGTTCGACAAAATCAGTAATGGTATCCTGGTCACATCCAGCATCTTCTAGATTACGAACAATCGCCGCTTCTGAATCATATCTCATTGCTTTTACATCTCTTTTCTTTTTATTTCTTATGCCATCCTATTCCCCATCGCTAATTAAGATAATCTTATTTCCCCAATTTTCTAAAACAGGATTATTTTCAACAGCAGACACAAAATCCTCTGTCGCATCAAAATATCCTACCTTCGTATATTCCTCTGAAATCTCCGCATTCTTATAGTATAAAACAACTCTATTCGGATCAGAGTAAAACACTTCTCCAGCCTTTGCAGTCGTTACCGTTTCTGGATTTGATGGGATATCATATCGACTAGGAATATCATAATATTCCATTACATCGGATTCATCATAATTATAAATTGGCAATCTCCAGTCGGTCGTTCCCACATATCTTGCAATGGCTTTGGCTGTATTATTATCTTCCATTTAAGTATAAACCATAATATTTAAAATAACAAATACTTATTTTTAATATTTAGATATAACTTTTTTCTATATCAATACCATTTCTACTCTTTTATAAAAACGCTCCATTACAAACCTGTATTACCTGTCCCTTTACATGTCTGCCCATCTTACTAGCCAAATACAAACATGCATAAGCTTGATCAATGGCATCGCATTCTGGACCTGGGAAATAAACATAATGTCCACTGTATTTTAACATTTCTGCACCTCCAGGCTGCTCTCCTGCCTTGTTTGCCAGATGTGCTGGTGTTACAGTTGCTCCTGGAGCTACTGCATTACAACGAATGTTTGTATCAATCAAACGCATGGCAACGTTTTTTGTCAATGTATCCAACGCTCCTTTTGTGGAGGTATAAGTTGCTCCGCAGAATGGGCGAGTTCCATTTACGGAAGAAATATTAATAATTACTCCATCATTCTTCGGCAAAAAGATTTTTAATGCTTCTCGAATATAACGCATTGGTCCCCCTAAGTTGGTATTCATAACATACATCATCCATTCATCATCCGTTTCATCAATCAACTTCTGCTCTCCAATTCCTGCATTATTAATCAAAATATCCACATCTCCAAATTCTTTCAGAGCAGTTTCAAATACTTTCTCCGTATCTTTTGTAGAGCAAACATCTGCCACTACGCCAATTGCCCTACCACCTTTTGCACGGATTCCTTCTACAACATTATCTAATTTGTCTTTACCACGGGCAGTTAACACAACTGCTGCCCCCTCTTCTGCAAACAATTCTGCCATTGTTTGTCCCATACCATAACTTGCTCCAGTAATAATTGCAACCTTTCCTGCCAACATTTCTTTTTCCATTTTAAAATACTCCTTTCAAATTTTGATTTTTTCATTTATTTTTCCATATTAATCCAAATAGCCAAATCTATTTTTTTCAATCTTCCCGCTGCCAGCCAAGAAAATAAAACAAAACATCCTACCACAGCGCTAACTGGAAGAACACTACTTCCAATACTAAGATTCGAAGTAAAATCACTAATTCCAAACATCCGCATTAATGCTGCCACAAGCGGGTCTGTCAAGATCATACTTAGTATTGCTCCAATCATGGAACCGATAAAAGCAACTATCCCAAACCGTAAAGCAAACAAACTACGCAGCCATTCAATGTGAAATCCCAATGTTTGATAAATTCCCATATCGTTTCTCTCCATAGAAAGAAGTTTATTTCCTGCAAGTACTGTGACTATGGAAATAAATATCACAACAATCCCATAAAGAAATATTATTAAAAGCTACATTGCAGAAAGGATTCCATACAAACCTGGCCAAGAGTTCTCATGAAGATAAACATCTCCACCATAATTATTTTCTAACATTTGGACAATGAAAGACTGTTTTGATACATCTTGCGGAAAATAATGCATACACCACATATTGGCTGTTTCTTCTCCAATCTGATCGTACCCCTCACGGCTCATTCTTATATTAGCACCCATATCATTGGCACACTGATAAATTCCAGAAATGATATATTTTTCCCTTCCTCTGGAAGCAACTAGCATAACAGAATCTCCAACACTTACACCCAAATCTGCTGCAACAAATTCGGTCAATACAATTTCATTGGATTTGGTGCAGGTTCTCCCTTGCAATATATGAAAATATTCTGGTTCTGTAATGACATTTCTTTCTATTGGCTCTTACCAATAATTTTATTTCCATACCTCTTTTTCATTTCGTTCTTTTGCAAGATAGCCAGCTGCAACTACATTTTCAAATAAAGTCAAATTGCTGACCAAATGTGTTTGTTGAAATACGAAACCAACGTGTTTTGATCGCAACTTTGCCATCTGCTTTTCGTTATAATCACTAATCTCTTTTCCACGATATGCAACCGTTCCACTTGTAACCCGATCCATACCACTGAGTGCATACAACAATGTCGATTTTCCCGCACCAGATGCCCCATAATAATTGTAAAATCACCTTCATAAATCTTCACATCAACATGATTGAGTATCAACTCATGCGAACCACTGCCAAAAAATCCTTTTCCAACTCTATAACTTCTGAAGTTAATGTAATATGCTCCACTTCTTCCCCCGTTGTTGTTGAAGAATAATCCATTTAATCCTCTCCTATCGTTCCGCATCCAGTTACTAACAAAATAACCAGGACGGTCAACAGCTCCAAAATTATTTTTTTCTTTTTCATCCAAAAACTCCTTACTGTTTTTTGTAAATTCAGTGTAGCACCTACTATATCAAATATCAAATACTTATATTTAATACTTTTATATAGTTGAAACCTATAGTAATCCATGTTATACTAATACCATATTCTTTTGACCAAACAATTTTTAAATATCTTATTTCAACTTTATAAGGAGATTTTTTATGGAATTGCGTGTATTACATTATTTTTTAGCTGTTGCCAGAGAGCAAAGTATTTCTAAAGCTGCGGAATCACTCCATCTTTCCCAGCCAACGCTTTCCACTCAATTAAAGAATATGGAAGAAGAACTCGGAAAACAGCTTATGATTCGAGGCACAAAAGGATCTCGAAAAATTGTATTAACCGATGAAGGTATGCTTTTACGGAAACGGGCAGAAGAGATTCTTGAATTAGTGAGAAAAACCGAAAATGAAATTATGCTTACGGATGAGACAATCGTAGGAGATGTCTTTATTGGTACTGGGGAGACCGATACGATTCGCCTGATTGCAAAAACCGCACAGGAAGTAAAAAAAAATTATCCAGAAATCCATTATCATATTTCCAGTGGAAATGCAAGATATGTAATGGAAAAACTGGATAAAGGACTGATTGATTTTGGGATTCTCTATGACTCGGTTGACTTAACAAAGTATGACTCGATACAGATTCCAGTCAAAGATAGTTGGGGTGTACTAATGCGAAAGGATTCCTCCCTTGCTGATAAAGAATTCATTTCTCCAGAAGACTTATGGGATAAACCACTGATTGTTTCACAGCAGGAAAATCAAGGCGGTGAACTATCTGGATGGTTAAAACGAGATCTATCCACCCTAAATGTAATTGCTACCTATAACCTTCTCTTTAGTGCTTCTCTTTTAGTAGATGAAGGCATGGGCTATGCCATCTGCTTTGATAAAATCATTAATCCAACTGGCAGTAATCTTTGCTTTCGCCCTCTAAAACCTAAATTAGAAGCAACTGCATACCTCGTTTGGAAAAAATATCAGATGTTTTCCAAAGCCGCCGATAAATTTTTAGATTTCATGCAAATACAACTTTCTTCTGAGGAAATATGAAAAAATTTTAAAGATAAAAAATTGACCTCAATAAATTCGATTTTTCAATCCAACTTATTGAGGTCAAATTATTTTTCAATGAATCTTACTTAGGTATCCAATCCTGTCTCTTCCATAAAAGACAAATTTCCAAAAATCCTCAAATATAAAATCTCACGAAAGGGTTCTGGACAGGAATGCAGTCGTTTCATAAGCTCCAGTTTGTTTAATGATTGCATCACATTCGTTTCCGCCGATTCTATTGTCCGATCATAGTCTTCCAGATTTTCCAAAGGTGGATGTTTTCGCTGATAGGAACGTAACTGATTTTTGGCGATTGCACACAGCCAAGTTGATACCTTACAGCTTCCATCAAAACCATCAATATTTTGAATTGCTTGATAAAATGTCTCTTGCGTTAGTTCTTCCGCCACATCTTGGTTATGAATCAGAGACAACAAATACTTATAAACTCGTTTTGCATATTTCTGATATATTTCATCCATTGACTGCATTTTCTTGCCTCCTTTCATTCGTTCTATATTGTTAATGTTAATTTATCAGGATTCGTTACATCAATTTCAAAATTTTTTCTAAAATAAATACAGTATGCTAATTGTTCAGTATAACAGCTCCACTGCTATTTATCAAAGAAAAAGCAAATAATATTTTCTGTATTGTCGAAAACTTGACTTTTTTATTTTATAATAGAAAGAATGAAACAATAAGGAGATTAAAAGATGAAACATAAAATACTGATTATAGATGATGAAGAAATGATATTGGAAATGCTAAAAAAATGTTTAGAAGCAGAGGATTTTCTTGTGTATACAGCAAATAGTGCAAAAAAGGCATTGGAACAGTTGTCCATTGCCCCAGATATTATATTGTTAGATATCAATATGCCAGAAATAAACGGTTTTGAATTATGCCAAGCGATACGAGATCATATTACTTGTCCAATTCTGTTTTTGACCGCAAGAGTAACCGAACAGGATGCAATCAATGGATTCTCTGTCGGTGGAGACGACTATATTACCAAACCATTTCACATGGATGAATTACTCGCTAGGATTTTTGCCCATATACGCCGTGAAAAGCGAAAAAATACAGCTGCAAATATAAAGTTTGATAACGAGCTTATGATTGATTACAATGGTCGAATGGTATTTTTTCAAGATCATCCATTAGATTTTTCTAATAAAGAATTTGAAATTATCCGCCTGCTTTCTCAAAATGCAGGAATGGTCTTTGATCGTGAAACAATTTATGAAAAACTATGGGGATATGACGGCAACGGCGATAGTATTGTGATAAAAGAACATATTCGTAAAATCCGAAATAAACTGACTAATTACACAAATAAGAACTACATCGAAACAGTATGGGGAGTGGGGTACAAATGGATAAAATAAGTTTAAAAAGGTCTATGACACTTACTTTCTTAATCACAATATGCCTAATCTCCATTTTCTCTGGAATTGCAATCTTTCTTGCAAATGATGCACAGCAAGAAATATTAAAAAACCAATCCCTTATCATCAAAAATCCAAGCTACCAATTCGATGAATATACCAATAGATATTTGATTGATATTGATAAAAGTGAAGTCGAGTGGCAACAATTAAGCATATGGCAAAATTTTGCCTATTATGGCTGTTACTTTGTTATGATCGGGTTCCCCATCCTTTTTATTATCATTGGCATTGGAAGTGCATCAGCCATCTATTACCGTACCAAATTGCGAATTCCCATTTTACAGCTTCAAAATGGAATGAGACGAATACAAGAAAACGATTTAGACTTTAGAATTGAATATCACAATCATGATGAGTTAGGACAATTATGTCATTCTATGGAAAAAATGCGAACCGAGCTTTGCCATAATAATAAAGTTTTATGGGAAATGTTAGAACAAAGGAAATTGCTGAATGCCTCCGTTGCACATGATTTAAGAACACCTATTACCGTATTAAAAGGGTATCTGGATTATTTACAAAAAAATATACCATGCCAAAAATTAACCGAAGAAATGATAACAGATACATTGACTTCTATGCAAGGAGCCGTTCTGCGATTAGAACGTTACACAGAATGTATCCAAAATTTAGAAAAACTAGAAAACCTGGAAATACACTGTGAAAAACAGGATACTGCTTTGTTTTTAAAGGAAATAAAAAGTAACATCCGTCAGTTAAGAACCAAAAAAGAAATTAGTTTCAAATCTAAGATTGCTTCTTCTTGCATATCTATCGATAAAACTGTATTCTTTCGAGTTCTAGAAAATCTTCTGCAAAATGCACTGCGATATGCACAAAAACAATTAATTCTAAATATTTCTCAAACCGATCATTGGCTTAAACTTTCCGTAACAGACGACGGACAGGGATTTACGGAGGAAGAACTGATACATGCAACTACAATGTTTTACGGAAGAGAAAAAAATATGGAGCATTTCGGCATAGGTCTTGGGGTATGTAAATTACTGTGCGAAAAGCACGGAGGCTTTTTAGAAATTAAAAACAACGAAACTGGCGGTGCCTGTGTAACAGCCATTTTAAATATTTCTTAATTCTTTTGCCAAAAAATTGACTTTTTTCTATTAAACTCTCCTTACATCCCAAAGTAAGGAGGTTTTTATTGTGGAAATTATCATCAACAATCTTTCCAAACGCTACGGAAAAAAAGAAGTTCTTAGAAATATTTCATTAACAATTCCAGAAGGCATGTATGGACTACTCGGAAGAAATGGAGCAGGCAAAACAAGTTTCATGCGTATACTAGCAACTCTTTCCATTCCAACGAATGGAGATATCCAGATGAACGGAGTGTCCATAAAAGAAACAACAAAAGTGCGCGAAATGATCGGGTACTTACCACAGGACTTTTCTATTTATAAAAATATGACTGTTTTTGGAGCATTGGACTATCTTGGTCTATTATCCAATCTTCCTAATAAAATACGCAAAGAACGAATTTACACACTACTTGAACAAGTCCATTTAAAAGACAATGCAAAAACAAAAGTAAAAGCCCTTTCGGGAGGAATGAAACGCCGATTGGGAATTGCACAAGCTCTTTTACATAATCCTCAAATTCTTATTGTAGACGAGCCAACCGCAGGATTAGACCCAGAAGAACGCATCCGTTTCCGAAATTTACTAAGCGATTTTTCGGATGGAAGAATCGTGATTTTATCGACACATATTGCTTCCGATATCGAATCTACCTGTCAAAACGTTGCTGTACTAAATAAGGGTAATATTCTATTTCATGGCAGTACAGAAACATTGAGAAAACAGGCGGATCATAAAGTCTACTTAATTACAGTACCAAAATCCCTTGATAAACCGATCAAAGAGCATTACTATGTCTTAAATCGAAACAGTACAAACACTGGTATCCAGTATCGAATACTATCCAACACTCCACCAAACGAACTGGCAGAAATCCAAACTCCCACACTGGAAGATGGGTATATGTATTTATTGCAGCAAGCGGAAGGAGAATCCTAATATGAAATGTTATCGAAAAGAATGTCGCAGAATCGCATCCAGTCTTATCTACTATCTTTTTATTGCAATACTAATTTTTAACTGGTTTCAAAATTTTCATGGCATAACCCGGACAGAAATTGATATGGCAAACGGAATTTCTTCCAATAATGTTGGCTTTAATCGCCCGTTACTGAAAGAGCCTACGAAAGAAGATAATTATTTTGGCAGTAAAACTTCGGAAGATGACCCAGACAGGATAATGATGGGTGTTACAAGAATGTTACTTATGGAGTATAAAAATAATCGTTATGCTACATATCCTGTCGGATATTATAAAGCGATCACACTTAGCAGCGAGGAACAATCCCGTGTACTGGAAATTTTATGTGAAATTACAGGGTTAACAGAAGAACAGCTGAATCATTTGCCAAAGGGCTACTTTCCTGCTGTAACTGGTACAATTATATCCACAGATAATCTACAAATGGACGAAAATGGAAACATCGTTGTACCAAGTGAAACAACCACGAATCCTACCAATGACAAAACAAAAAAATTTATATCACAAGTTACTTATGAGCATTTCAAAGAGCTAATGCATGAAATGGAAACAATCATTGGAGAACGAGGTTCCAATTATTCTGAGGAAATGATGATAACTTATTTTGGTATATCAGAAATGACTTATGAAGAAGCTTATGCACAATACCAGCAAACCATCCAAGAAGACAAAGTAACAAATGGATTTGCCCGTCTGTTCTGCGATTATATTGGTCTTGTATTGGGTCTATACCCGATATTTCTTATCGTAATCATATGGTTAAAAGACCAATCTGACAATACGACTGAATTGATTTATTCCAGAAAAATATCTTCCATCCAATTGGTCGTTTGCAGATATCTGGCAAGTATTACAATGATATTGATTCCTGTTCTATTCTTAAGTTTTGAGTCACTGCTTCCGCTTATATCATTCGGATTAGAACATCGGATTGCCATTGATTATTTTGGATATATAAAATACATTTTATGGTGGCTATTACCTACCACAATGATTGTGTGTGCATTTGGTACATTTTTTACATTACTGACTGATAGCCCAATTGCAATTATTCTGCAATTTCTTTGGTGGAACATTGATAAAGGTATTACCAGTCTATCTGGCGATACTCAATTGATGACTTTAATGATACGACATAATACGTTAAACGGTTATGAACTAATACAAAAGGATATGAATGTGATTTGTATAAACCGATTTATAATAGCAGGAATTAGTATTTTACTGATCGCTCTATCTGTATGGATCTTAGAACAAAAACGGAAAGGAAACCTCAATGCAATCAATGTTTATAAACGATGCTTGGAACATTCTAAAAACAAACTTTCATTTAGCCTTACAAAATAATTTACTTTTGGCAATTGCATATTTACTCCTGATTCCTGTTTTCAGAGGAATTGCAAATTTAAACAGCATTTACTCAGCAGAATGTTTGGAACAATCCGTAACACTTATTGGGATATTACTAATTGTTCCACTTCTTGCCCCTGAACAAAATGCTGCCATACGAGAAGTCCTATTCACCAAACCAATATCTCAATGGAAGATTTTATTCACACGAGTTATTTTGTCGCTGATAACACTTATCATTTTAACTTGTACGTTTGCAGGAATTATGATATGGAACGGCTGTACATTTCCATATTGGAATTACGTAGCAGGAACGATTATTAGCGAACTGGCTTTAGGAAACATTGGATTTTTTACAGCAGTAATCACCCATTCTACCTTAACAGGTTACTTCATTTCCATTGGATATTTCCTATTAAATTTTCTCGGTAATATTTCAAGCCAGAGTATTTTTTATTTATTTTCTATGGGAACAGAAAATTATATAACAAAACTCTGGCTGACAGGAATTAGCATACTATTTCTATCTGCAACTTTCATTTACGGCAGGAAAGTACACTGATTTATTTTAATTGGTTTCCGTCGGAAAAGGCAGTCCCTACTTTTCCTCCCAATTTTAAATACGCACGGTTTGCTGGATCATAGGAAATTGCATTCAGTTTTTCTGGATCAATGTTTCCTTCAGAGCCCAAAATCCCCTCATCTACACTGACGTTGACAATCTCAGCTACGATTCGCAGTGTTGCATTATACTGATTGATTTCTTCTACCTTACATTCCAAAGAGATCGGCAGTTCTTCAATGACTGGGGCATCGACAAATTCACTTTTCGATGTGTGAAAACCTGATTTCTGAATTTTAAGTGGCTCGTCATGCCCCGATACAATACCAACATAATCCGCTGCCACAAGATTTTTTTCATCAGCAATACCTACTGTAAACGCTTTCTTTGCTTTAATATTATCCGATGTCTTATGTCTTACCCCAATATTAATCTGAATTCGATTTGAATTCACGATTCCACCGTATGCCACATTCATAGCATCAACCGTTCCATCCTCACCATAAGATGCCACAATCAGCACTGGCTGAGGATACACATATGGGTTTGCTCCTAAATTTTTTCGCATTATGATTCCTCCAATTCATAAAAATTCTTAACCATGGTCATTTATGCCAAAACGGACCGACGACTTAAAAAATCTGCCAGCTTTCCTGTTGCCTCTTTTAAGATTTCAATTCTTGGCAAATACACAATACGGAAATGATCTGGCTGTTTCCAATTGAATCCTCCGCCATGTACAATTAAAATCTTCTTTTCTTTTAATAAATCCAATGCAAATTTCTCGTCATTCACGATATTAAATTTTTTCGTATCTATTTTCGGGAAGATATAAAACGCTGCCTTTGGTTTTACAGCGGTAATACCTGGTATATCATTTAATGCTTTATAAATAAATTCTCGTTGTTCATAGATTCTTCCTCCAGGTACGATATAGTTTTTCACGCTTTGATAACCGCCTAACGCCGTTTGTACGATGGATTGCGCTGGTACATTGGAACATAGTCTCATATTGGAAAGCATATTAATTCCCTCAATATAGTCTTTTGCCACCTCTTTATTACCGCTTAAAATCATCCATCCAATTCGGAATCCTGCAATCATATGTGATTTAGATAAACCACTGAACGTTACACAGAATACATCTGGTGCCAATGATGCAATTGAAACATGTTCCTCTCCATCCATAACTAAGCGGTCATAGATTTCATCGGAAAAAATCATAAGCTGGTGCTCTCTTGCAATATCCACAATCTGCTGCAAAACTTCTTTTGGGTATAATGCCCCAGTAGGATTGTTTGGATTAATAATAACAATCGCCTTCGTTCGATCCGTAATTTTCTTTTTAATATCATCCATATCTGGATACCACTCTGACTGTTCATCGCAAATATAATGTACTGCTTTTCCTCCAGCAAGCGTTGCACATGCAGTCCACAATGGATAATCTGGGGAAGGGATTAAAATTTCATCTCCATCATCCAGTAAGGCAGACATACTAATATTAATTAATTCACTCACACCATTTCCTGTATAAATATCATCCATTGTAATGTTTGGTATTTGCTTAATCTGCTCGTACTGCATAATTGCCTTCCTGGCAGAAAACAACCCTCTCGATTCGGAATATCCTTCACATTCTGTAAGCTGCCGACGCATATCATAAATCACTTCATCTGGAGTACGAAAATCAAATGGAGCAGGATTTCCAATATTTAATTTTAATATCTGTGTTCCTGCCTCCTCCATTCTAAGAGCTTCATCTACAACAGGTCCTCTAACATCATATAAAACATCATTTAATTTGGATGATTTTTTAAATTCTCGCATCATTCTTCCTCCCAAAGTTTTCCTATTTTTCTGTTCCTGATCTGCCTGAAAGGACGTTTCTTCCTCTTTTTTCCAGACAGTCTTTCCACTTAACCAATCTTCCTCTACTTGTAACGTACTGGCTAAAAAACGAAGCATATCCGCTCGTGGAATCGTTTTTCCACTCACATACTGACTGATATGACTCTTTCCCAGCTTAATTCCCTGATTAGCCGCCGCTCGAATCAAATCAACTTGCTTCATACTTTGTCGCTCCATAGCAATTCTCAGTCTATCTGCAAATGTATCCATTACTTCTCCTTTTAAAAGTTCAATTATGGTTCAAAGTTCAATTTAATATGGGTAAAGTATATCACGCTTCCTCCAAAAATTCAATACCAAAATATTAAATTCCAAAAGTTCAATTTTAAAAGTACAAATTTCCAGATCATTGAAACTATTGTAGTTTTTGCTTTCTATATTGTAATGGAGAAATACTGTAACGGTCTTTAAAACTTCGTATAAAATAACTGACATTCGCAAAACCAGAATGAAATGCTACTTCTGTAACTGGAAGAGCAGTTGTTTCTAACAGCTCTTTCGCATAGGTAATTCGCAAATGCATAACATATTGTGAAAACGTTATTCCAAAGTTCTTTTTAAAATAATTCGATATATATTTCGGCGACATATAAAAGTGAGAAGCTAAATCTTGTAACGAAATTTCAGAACAATAGTTTTGTCTAATATAAATCAGTATTTCACGCTGCATATCATTTTTTCCTGCCAAAGGAGAAACAATTAAACAATCAAAATCAATTAAAAGTTCAAATAGTTGTAATAATAGCCTCCGTGTTTTTATTTGTTTCCTTGGATCATCCGAGTTATTGATTTGTATCATCCCATGCAGCGTATTCGTAAAATCACGGAGCAATCCTAATTTAGAAATATCATTTTTTATTATCAATTGTCCTGAACGCAGTGGCTTCATAACTTCCATTTCCAAAGAATCTTCCGTTTGAAAGGAAATAAATTCCAAAGGAAAAAGAATTGTATAATAGGAAATCGCCTTACCTGGAGAAGACATAAAGTGTAATTCTTTTGAATTTACAATAAAAATGTCTCCCGCCGTGCCAATATATTCCTGATTGCTTATCGTAATACGCAGGAGACCGTTTTCTATAAATATAATTTCTACTTCATCGTGCCAATGAATTGGATATTGAAACGGTCTCTTACAACAATGAATATAATATTGTGCATAAGGGTATTCATTCGTCCCATGAGGAATATTTTCTCTTAACTCTATATTCACTCCCATTCCTCCCTCCGCTTTGAATCATATAACCAGTATATAATAAAAATAGAAATAATGCAATTTTAAATAGAACTTCTGCAAGTAAATCGCTAAAATAAGCATTACAATGTAGAAAAAGTGAAATATACGGAGGATGGAAAATGGAAAATATAAAAGACCAAAATATTTTAAAGCTAAGCTTGCCTATTTTTGTCTCCTCTATTCTGTCCATGGCGGTAGGATATGTGGACACAGCGATGCTTTCAGGTTATAACGAGAATTCCGTCGGTGCTATCGGCAATGCCAATACGGTTCTTAGCTTTATTACACTGGCATTTACCATTGTTTCAAGTGCAACAGGAATTCTTACGTCCCAATATTCTGGTGCTAGAAAAAGGGAGAGTTTAAATCAAGTTTACACCGTTTCACTGCTGATTAATCTTATACTAAGTGTAATTGTCAGTCTCATTTTATTTATCTTTCACAGACAATTTTTAAATTTACTGAATGTACCTGTAGAAATGCAAGGAGACGCCGCTTCCTACATACAAATCGTAGGTGGGTTTATTTTTACTCAAAGTATTTTCAGTACCTTTGACCAAATTTTTCGGTGCAATGGCAAAACCAAAATCGGTATGGTGCTTGCACTTTGTATGAATCTGATCAATATTGGGGGAAATTATTGTGTACTTTTCGGGCCGCTCAAATATCTTGGACTTGGCGCATCAGGTGTCGCTTACTCCACTGCGCTCAGCCGAATTGTCGTATTGATTCTTTCCGCTTTCTATTTTAAATTTAGAATTGATGGAAAAATCAGTATTCAATATCTTAGACCGTTTCCTCTTAAAATACTAAAACAGCTTCTTTCGTTAGGAATCCCTACTGCTGGCGAAAACATCAGCTACAATCTTAGTCAGATTGCCATCGCAGCCATTATAAACACAATGGGAATCGTTGCAATCAATACTAGAATTTATTGCAGTATGCTCTGTACCGTAGCTTATGTTTTTTCATACTCTCTTTCTCTCGGTACACAAATTGTAGTAGGGCATAATGTAGGAGCAAAAGATTACGATACTGCTTATAAGAAAGTATTAAACATACTAAAAATTTCCTTGGTCATTGCTTTGAGTCTTGCTGTTCTCAACTGTATTTTCAGTAGGTTTACTCTTACATTATTCTCCGATAACTCTGATGTAATTGCTTTAGGACAAACAATTATGCTCATCAGTGTTTTTCTAGAAATAGGCAGAACCACTAATATTGTAATTATTGGCTCTATGAAGGCATCTGGTGATGTCAAATTCCCTACTATAATGGGGATATGTTCCATGTGGGGTATTTCTGTATTATTTGCCTTTGTATTGGGAATTTCCTTGAATATGGGACTCATCGGTGTATGGATTGCTATGGCAGGAGATGAAATCTTTCGAGGGATTGTGGTATTTATAAGATGGATGAGAGGAAGCTGGAGAGGAAAAACTGTAGTTTTGTAATCACATTTCTTACATTATACAACGCCCATAAAAAAAGCACTCCTTTTCTTACCTTTAGGGTAGTGAAGGGAGTGCTTCCTATTGGTTTATGAATTTTTCATAACGATGCTTCCAACGGTATCTGCTACATGCTCGCAAGCATCCGCACATTTCTCAAAGTAATTAAAAATTTCTGTCCATGCAATAATATATAAAACATCATTTCCTTCTGTATGAAGTTTCCTCATATTGGATATATATAAGGAATCCGCTTCTTCTTCCAGCGTGTTAATTGCTATGATTTTCTGAGTAATTTTGTTTGAATGTCTAAAATCAGCAAACTCTTTTAACAGATTCTGTACTTCTTCACAGCACTGACAAACAACATCCAATAATTGTAGCGCTTCCTGCGGTATTTTTTGTACATTATTAATATAAACACGAATCAAAACTTCTTCTACTTTATCTGTAACATCATCAATATGGTGACTGAGCTCTACAATGTCCTCACGCTCGATTGGAGTGATAAATGCTTTCGCTAACTTATCAGTAAGTTCATGTTTTTTGTCATCCGCCATTCTCTCAATTTCATGAATTTCATCCAATCTGCGAGAAATTTCTTGCGGATTAAAATGTGTCAGTATTTCTTTCAGCAAATGTACTGCTTTACAAGAATATTCTGCACAGGAAATAAAGTTATTATAATAATAGGAATCTTGTTTCTTTGACATTTTTCTTCCTCCATTTATCTATCAAAAAATATACATAAAAATCTTAGCTATCACAAAACTAATGAAACCACAGCCTGGAAATGTAAAAATCCAAGTCAGCATCATATCTTTTACAACACCAAAGTTAATCGCAGAAAGTCTCTTCACTGCTCCAACTCCCATAATGGAACTGGTTTTGGTATGCGTTGTAGATACTGGTATACCAAAAAGGCTCGAATATAACAAACATAGAGCTCCTGACACATCGGCAGCAAATCCCTGATAACGTTCCAGTTTTACCATATCCATACCAACTGATTTGATGATTTTTTCTCCACCTACGCTTGTACCAAGCGCCATAACAATACTGCATAATAACATCAGCCAAACAGGAATTGCCATTCCAGTAACTGAGTTCTGTCCATTTGCAAACGCTATACCTAGAAACAATACGCCAATAAATTTCTGTCCATCCTGTGCTCCATGCATAAAGCTCATAGCGGCTGCTCCTGCAATCTGTGCATACCGAAAAAAACTGTTTGCTGCTCTTCGCTCAATTCCCTGACATATAATTGTAATAACTTTACAAACAATCCAACCAGTTAAAAAACCAAGCACTAAACTAAGCACCAGTCCATACAATACTTTGACCCACTCGCTGCCATTAATTCCTCCTGTCCCATGCTGAATCGCTATGGCCGCACCAGACAGACCTGCAATCAAACTATGGCTTTCACTCGTCGGTATTCCAAAGAAGGAGGCTGCCACACTATAAACCACGATTGAAAATAATGCTGCACATAGCGCAATCATGGCATTATGTGTATCTACTCCAAAATCCACCATATTACTAATCGTTGATGCAACGGAACTGTTAATCTGCGTCATAATAAATACACCAAAGAAATTAAACACTGCACTCATAATAATTGCTTTTCGTGGGCTTAAACATCGAGTTGTTACACAAGTTGCAATAGCGTTTGGTGCATCAGTCCAACCATTTACAAAGATAACTCCTAATGTAAATAACACAGTAATCAGTAACATTGGGTTTTCTAAAATTCCTCCCCAAAAATTCAAAAACGATACGTCCATAAAAGCTCCTTTCGTCTTCTCTCATACATTGCAGAGTGAATATTCCAAATTCAACTCCGCTACTTCTTCCATTATCGCTTTCATCTGTTTTTCAGATACACAGACCCATCATTTTTTACCATCTTTTTTCTGTAGCGTAACTAACTCACACGAAAAACAAGGCAATCGGAATGAGACTAAATAATTATGTAAAAAATAAATTCTATTATAATATGCAGATAATAGTAATGCCGATATAATCCAAAAGATAAACCATATTTTTCTTTGTTGGATATCATTCATCTGTCCAAATGGATATCGATCTATTACTTCCGCATTGTTTTTCCTATACGGACAAATTTTTAAAAAAATTCCATATTCGCTTTCATCCATATACTGCTGTGAGTACTCCACTTTCTGTTCTAGCACTGTCGTTACGGAAAAATCTCTTTTTACAAGATAAGAACCAAGCGGCAAAAAAACGCCTATAAGAACTACCATAGCCATCACAAAGGCAGCTCTGCGCCTACGTTCCATTTTATTGTCCTCCATTTGTAAAATTTGTAAAATTCTTGTAAAATCTATTAGATGATATCATTAAACCCTTTCAGTGTCAATTATTTATATTGTAAAATTCTTGTAAAGTTATTGTAAATAAATCCATTTATAGAACTTTCTTCTACAAATAAAGGGCAAAAAATTCTATTGGAGCTTCTTTTTACATATCACGATAATAAAAATCGCATCAAGCCTCCATATGCCTAATGCGATTTTTAAAAGTTAACTGTAAATTTATTGGATCCAATCACCAAAAATACTATTGAAACTCTTTTCTTAATACTTCCTTTGGCGGTTCAATCTCATTTGCCAATGTATGTTCTGTCAGTTCCGATAAAATTTTAAATTTCTTATTGAGTATTGGTCTCATACAATTTGGAACATGTTCTTGATGTGCCCTATGAATTGCTACACATTCCTTACAATTACCATGATAACGGCAAGCTTTTTTACATGAACAGTGATCCTTATCTTTATATTCCTCTCTGAACTCCGACGCAAATTCTTCCTGTAATTTTAATCCCTCTGCTCGATTTCCTTTATGAAATTCCTGCATCGCTGCAATTTCCTTCGGATTATTCTCTATAATCATTCTTATCCTCCAATTTCAATTAATATTTCCTCTTGATACTTTGTTATTTTGCTCAATAAATCATCTCGATCAATTTGACTAAAATCTGTTGTATCCAAAAGAATATGAGGTCCATTTGCCACAAAATTGTCCATACCTCTATTTATAATCCCCGCCATAAACGTTTCATACGATGCAGGTAATATGTTATTGTTCCTTTTCTTCTCAGGATAGCAATCATTTACTATATGACCCCGATGTCTTTCTGGGCTATTATTTCTCTCCACAAAACGCTGATATATTTTCTTATAATCTCCAGTTAATGTAATAGTAATCGCTTTATAAGAATATTTTTCGAGAATTAAAAGCAGACCTTCTCTAGATATATTTTCAAAGTTATTTTCCAATATAAACGGCCATTGACATTTCATTAGCTGTTCCGCCATATAATACATAATATTCATACTGGCAATACCTAATTTAACTTTTTCATCTCTTGACTGAAATCCAATCACATCATACATTAATTCCTTAATTGTATCTTTTGAAATAATTGGTAACTTTAAATTCTCTGCTAAAAACTTCCCTATTGAACTTTTCCCAGAAGCAGGAATCCCCGTAACTAATATACAATACATTTTACACCTCCCATGTATCCTATTACAATGATTTATCTCTTTTCAATGCCAACACTTAGTTTTGAAAACATATATAAATAATCTCCTAACCAATCAATCTTCGTATTTTCTCTTTACTGCTCTTGCAATAAGAAAAAGAACAATACTAGGCACAATAAACTCTAATATCCTAACAAAGATAAATACATAAAACGGTGCTGAATTTTCAAATACATTATATTGAACAGAATCAATAATCAACCGAACAATAAATCCAATAATCAACAGGATTATTCCTACATACAAAAGCTTATAATAATTTTCTTTTTTCATAATCCAAATCTTCACCATCCACTTCCTAAAAAATTCCATGATTATATTTTATTTGTGCATATATCATCATTCCCAATCCTAATATAAATGAGATTCCAAAAACAATCCCGCATTTTGCAGAATATATCACCATGCACATAATGCCAGATAATATCATCCCAATTCCCATAATAATCATCGCTTTTCCCATAATACTTGTATATGCCTTTTTATCACTTTCTTTTACCTTCGTCCAATGATAATCATGAATCATATGAATTTTCTTTTTTATCCATATCAGATATCCTAAATATACAAATAACATTCCACCTAATCCCATAACGATGAGAACAAATAAATTTTCCATTTTATATATCACCCCGCTCTACCTAAATTGTCATCTTTCCATCTTTCCTGTATAATTATTTTAGCAAATAATACAGCTGCTTTCCATACATTTTCATTAATTTGGAAAATAATTTTAAAAAATGATTGACTCTCACGTAACGTGATATTGTATTCTTTTCTTAAGGGAATTAGGAGATTCCGATTCATCCCTTATCGATAACAAGGAGTTGAGAGAAATGAAACGTATCAGCCAAGTTTCCAAACTAACGGGTATCAGTATACGCACGCTTCAATACTATGACGAAATTGGATTATTAAAACCAAGCAAACGAACGTCTTCTGGTTACCGTCTATATAATGACGAGGCATTGCAAATACTACAACAAATCTTGTTTTTTAAAGAATTAGGATTTCCATTAAAAGAAATTTATGAAATCCTAAATAACCCTGATTTTGACAGAATAAATGCTTTTAAAAAACAAAAGGAATTATTCCTGTTAAAACGCAATCGAATCGACAAACTGATCCAACTCCTTGACCGTCTAAAGAAAGGAGAACAATGTATGAGTTTTAAAGAATTTGATCTATCCGATTATATCAGCGCCCTTGAGGATTTTAAAAGCAACCGTGCAAGTGAAGTTATAAAACATTGGGGAAGTATTGAAAATTTTGATATGTTTATCCAGAAAATTAAAGACGATGAAGACCATGTAGCCAAACTCGCCATCCAACAGTTTGGCAGTATTGAAAAATACACAGAAGAAATGAAGCATAATCTTGAACACTTTTCAGAACTTATGAATAAAGAACAAAATGAAGAAGTGGAAAAAATTTCCACTCAATCAGATATGCTGTACGGCAAACTAACAGCCGATTTAACCTGTGATGTATCCTCTCTGCAAATACAGGAAATCGTTTATGAGATACTACAGTTTATCAAAAAACATAGTTCTTCTGTAACTCTTGATAAGCCGCTCATAAACGTACTGATAGACTCTTATTCCAACGATTATGTAAAAACCATAACCGACACAAAATATGGCGACGGTGCTTCTGCCTATATTGTAAAAGCATTTCGCTATTACTTAAACCATAACAACACGCAAAACAATTAATAATATAATCAAACCCCAGAAATACGAATTTCAACAGCATTTCTGGGGTTCCATCTGCTTTAAATCCTATGAAAAACTACTTTTCCCATGTTAAAATATTTTTCATCTTACTCGTCCCTTCTGTATTCTAAAATATCGCCTGGCTGACAATCCAATGCTTCACATAGCTTTATGAGTGTAGATATTTTTAAAGCCTTTGCTTTTCCATTTTTCAAAACCGAAACATTCGCTATCGTAATACCAACACGCTCTGCAAGTTCTGTTACACTCATCTTTCTTTTCGCAAGCATTACATCAATATTGAAAATAATTTTTCCTTCCATTGTAACCTCCTATATCGTCCAATCGCTTTGTTCCTGCAATATGGCTGCCTTTTTAACTAAATGAGATAGTACAGCAGAAGCTACGGAAATTACAATTCCTACAAATACGATGAAAAATGACATTATGACGATACTTGGATGATTCATATTAAGTAAAAGGAACATCACATTTCCAACAAAGAAAAAGCCAGCATCTCCCGCAGATAGATTAGAAATCCATTTCAGCAGCTTTGCATTTGTGTTAGAAAAAGACTGATCTCGACCTATGTTCGCTGCTATTTTCCAGGCAAAAACAAGTACAACATAGCAAGGAATACCCGTTACCCAAATAAAAATAAGCCATGGCCAAAAGCAATAGGAAAATTCAGGATATTGCATCCGCAAATCTACTCCCAAATAGGGAATAACCACAGCGTAAATAATCAATCCACAAATACCGATTCCAATTATCATACATTTCAACCATTTTGAAAGCTTTTTTTGTTCCATATCATTCATCCTCCTTAATTTATTATGTTCAGTATATCATAGATCTTCATAAAAAGCAACAAATATTTATCGTAATACGATAAATATTTGTTACTTTAAATATAACTCTATATTTCCTTAATTCAGTTAAACTTTAACATATCTCTGATTTCTGCTATTAGGCTTATCAGGAATGGTCATATGAATAAGGTTCCTATCTACAGTACAAAGTTTACATACCATTATATACTCTTCCTCATTTTCATCAATGATTTTAAATCCAACACTTTTATACATCTTTACTGCATAGTTGGCTTTCTGAACAGCTAATGAAGTTTGCTTATACCCACTCTTTTTTAATGCTTCTAGCATATTTTTCATTAAAGCAGTACCAATACCACAACTTCTATAATCGCTGTAAAGAGAAATGGCAAGCGAAGGCGTTTCATCATCGATATGACCATAATCATTCATAATACGAGCCCATACAGCACCGACAATCTTATTATCCACCTCCGCTACCAAACCTATATCCCCTTTCTTTTGACCAAAATCAGCTATATACACTTGCAGTTCTTTCTTGTTTATAATTTCTTTTGGTGGTGCCGAAACACCTTCTGGAATAAATATGGCTTCATATAAAAAATCTTCCAAAATATTGTACTCTGTCTTTTGTATCTCTCTAATTCTATAACTCATATTAACCTCCAGCTACTATTTTTCTTCAACCATCGTACTTAGACCATTTATTTCCTCTAACATTAAATTTTTTCTAATCTAGTTGTTTTTCAATTATTTCTAAATATGTAATCATACATTAACTTATGGATTGATTACACTGATTTCCATTTGTATATTTGCAATATCTTGCAACGGTGTACAAAGGGAACATAATAAAAAACTTAATAA
>DVHN01000062.1 GCA_018712075.1 Candidatus Fimimorpha faecalis | reverse complement strand
AACTGCGTTGTAAATGAGAGTTAAATGTGATAGAGTATAAAATAACAAACGAACTGGGGAGTTTAGGAAATTGAAATTGGTTTTTTGCTTCGTGCCGAAAGTAGAACTCCAGCTTTGAGAGGAAAATCTGGATGGTCTTATGGATATTATTATTATAATAATCCAGAAACACCGTCTCATGAATCAACTAAAAGAATGACTTTTAACTTCTAATATAATCGAAAATAGGCTGTCGTGCAAAAAAATATATATTTGTAGATTAAATTATGAGCATAATCTACTTAGCTCGACAGCCTAATAAATTATATATTCAAGCAGAAAATATTTATTTATGAGTCTGATTTTTCTATTAAAATAGTAGTGAGAGGGGGATATCCATATACGAATGGATTCTATAAGCTATGAAAAATATCATACTAGAAACAATTGGTTTATCGAAAGTGTATATGCAGGGTGATGTGAAAGTAACTGCCTTAGATCAAGTAAATATTAAAATTTATGCAAATGAAATAACCGCAGTAGTTGGTCCGAGTGGATGTGGAAAGTCTACCTTACTCCATTTATTGAGTGGTATGGATAGACCGACATCGGGAAAGGTTTTGCTCGATGGGGAAGATATTTATAGTCTTAATGATCGGATGTTAACGAAGTTAAGAAGTGAAGTAATTGGTTTTATCTTTCAAAAATTTAACTTGCTTCCTGATTTGACTGTAATAGAAAATATTACTCTTCCAGCAGATTTATCCAATATAAAATATGATCGAGAGTATTTAAACTATATTATTGAAACATTAGGACTAGATGAAAGGCTTGATTTTTTTCCACGGCAGTTATCGGGAGGGCAACAGCAACGAGTGGCAATTGCGAGAGCGTTAATTAAAAAACCGAAAATTATTTTTGCCGATGAACCAACTGGAAATTTGGATACAAAATCGGGGGAACGTTTTATTGAAATTATGCTGGATGCTAATAAGAAATTAAATCTTACTTTCGTAATTGTAACACATAATCCAGACTTGGCTCTAAAATCCAATCGTATTCTTTCCTTACAGGATGGTAAGGTGATTGATGATAAGGTGGTGTGAACATGAAATCAATATTCCAATTTGCTTTTAAAGAAACGATCCGCTCTAAATATTCTTTTCTTGTTATTTCAGGGATGATATTTTCTCTTATTATGCCATTTATTACAATAAGTATATCAGAAACATTAATGAACCATTCCGTCCAACAGTCCAAGGAAATTTATGGAGAATTTGGAAATATCTTATATTCTGCTGAAAAATATCAAGAAAGTTTAAATTTAAATGATAATATCGTAACTTGTTTCGATGAATCCAACGGTATTCATGCAGGTACAATTACAACTTTGAAACAAACGAAACAAAATGATGAAACAATAGTGATTGGCTATATGGATGATACGGCTCAAAATCTTGCACATGTTAAGATAAAAGAAGGCACTATGCCAGAGAAGGAAAACGAGATTGCTCTTACTTTCTCGGCTAATTATCGGCTTGGATTGTATCAAATTGGTGATTCTATTACAATAGACAATATTCAATACCGATTATCTGGAATTGTATCGGATTATTCTGCGGTTTGGTCAAAGCCTGAGAATGATTCACAACATTTGTTTCCCAATATGCTGGTTTCATATTCTGCTGCTAAAAAATATAACGGCAGTCTCTATGTAGATTTATTATTGGAAAATTCCTATTTTCCTCCTTCTGACCTTTATTATACAATTCCAGATCTTATTCAAAATGTGAATCTTATTTTAGAAAGCAGTAATAGCCAATATCAAATGGATTATCGGGTTTTGTTTTTATTATTTTTATGCAGTTTTTTATTGTTTTATTATGTGATTTCTTTTTATTTTAATAAGCAAATGGAAGAAATCGCAATATTGCGATGTATTTGCCTAACAAAATGGAAGACCATTTGTTATATGTCTATTAAATTGCTTTTTTTAATTCTGATATCGCTGGCAGTAGGAATTTGGCTTGGAATTGTCCTGTCATTTTTTCTATTATGTGGCTTGAAGCAGATTGTGGAGATTAATTCTGGTCTTATTATTTCCAAAAGTTGTATTACGATTTCTGTTCTATGTTGTATAGCAGCAATTATATTTCACTCTATAATTCAGTTGATTAAACTTTATCGGATTCATCCAATTGACTATTTGTTTGAATTTTCTTATTACACGGGGAAAAAAATACGGAGAAAGCCATTTAAAAAGATAAGTATTTTTAAACTGGTATTTCTTCACTTTTTGTCTCATTATAAATCTTATTTTGTTGCCATTTTATTGTTTGCATTTAGTGTTACGTTATTTAACTATTTTGCTATTCAATTGGATATTATAACTCAGCGAAAAGCAGAAGTAGAGGGGAGAATGACGTTTGATTTTGACTATGAATTTTTGTCCGATGCGACGATGAAGGGAATGAACTATGTAGATAAGGAGGGGAATCACGTAGAAACGGTAAGTCTGCCAACTGGTGACAATACCATTGCAATTCCCAATTATACTGCATCTTTGCCTGATGATATATTGGAATTAATCAAAAACGAACCAATGTTTGAGAAGGAAAAGTTATTTTTAGAATGTAATAACCTGATTTTAGAAAATCAAGAACGCACGGAATATGTCTTAAACTATATGCCGTTTTATACAATTAATCAAGATATTCAACAAGCTTTTGGATATTCTGACCGTGCTATGTCACTTCAAGCAATAGGATATGATTCAGAGACATTAAAAAGCTTTGCCAAGTATGTAGTAGAAGGGGAAATCAATATCGACAAAATTATAGAGGGGAAAGAAGTGATTCTTATGGCTCCTACTTATGAGATTGATGAACTTGAAACTGGAGGAACTGTATTTTCTCATATATCGGAAGATCGTTATACTGGAAAATCGAATCAATACAGAGATGATGCATTACATGCTGGACAAACAATTGAGATTTCTCAAGTACAGCCAAATGATCTTGAACTATCTGGATATATCACAAAGGCACAGGCTCAAACTCAAATGCATCGGGTCAATCAGACAGTTAAGATTGGTGCTATTATTCATCAACGTGTTGGATGGTTTGATAATGCTACAACTATGCCAACGGCATATGTTTTATTGTGGCATCAGGATACTTTTAAAAACTTGAACTTGATCCCTACGCACTCACGATTACAATTATATGTCAATCCTTCTGTCTCAATTGAACAAGCAGAATCAACAATTCGTGGATATTTAAACCTGCTTCCTGAATTCCTATTTTTAGACAATATGTTGGAAATGCAGGAGTTTCGAACTTATCGCCTAATCACGAAGCTAATGCATTATGTTATTATTTGTACATTGGCATCTCTATTAATTGGAATGCTTTTCATTCAAAATAAAATGAATACCGCAGAACAGAAAAAATATTTTGCATTATTAAAAATAAATGGGATGGATACAAATGGGATAAAAAAATATATTTTTATACAGGATATTATGATTAGTCTCATTGCACTTTTTATCACTATTCCACTTGGTTTATTTGTGATTATCTATTCCTATTCTGATATACTTTACTGGACAAACCATTTGAATGCATGGTTAATTGGAATTTCATTGATTAGTATTTTTGTGGTTAATATTGTTACTTCCATTCCATCTTTAAGATATTTAAAGAAAAGTAGTATTATGGAAGTAATGAGAGAAGAGAATTAAGGATATTGTAAGAATTAAAAAAACTTTGATATGAAAGCTGGAGGAAATAAGGTTTGATTATAGATCTACATTTAGAAATATTAGTGCTGATTTTTATAATTATAGTAGCTATAGATTTGATTGTATCCACTTTAAGAAAAAAAATAAAATTTGAAAAAGAAATTCTTAAGTGTATGCTGATCTTATATCTACTTTTATTAGTAAAAGTGGTGATACTACCAATATGGATACAGGTTCCATATATGAGTAATGTAAGTATAAATCAAATGGTACAGTTGATTCCATTTAATACAATAATGGAAAATATAGCAGATGGGCAATACATTCAATTAGTTGGAAATTTTGTGTTATTGATGCCGTTGATAATTGGAGTTGCTTTGTTAAAAGAAGAAAATATTTTAAATAGACAATTATTTGTATTGGGAGTATCAGCAAGTCTAGTGCTCGAATTGATTCAATTAGGAACGAATATCATTACAAAAACAAATGTACATATATTTGATGTAGATGATATAATTCTTAATATTATGGGTGTTATAATTGCAATTATATTATCACCAATTGTAATAAAAATGTGGAATAGATTAGTTAAATAACTTCTTCCAGCAAATAGATATATAATCAAGTAATTTGTAAGCAATAACTAAATTATAAAAAATGATAGGATTATTGAGAGACAATAAAAAAGGAATACAACTTACAGATTCTTCCTGAGTAGTAGAAGATTCTTCTGTTCCCATATCCAATGGAATCGAATTTTTTGAAATTGCAATCAATAACAATGAACTAAAAATAAGGATGGATAAAAATAACTTTGATTTTCGCATAAATGTACTTCCATAAGCCAATTATTATAAAAATAGCATAAAAACTAGTATAACATAAAAATTAAAAAGAGACAACGCAGTTCATTCACCAATTTTTTTATTTTTTTGGTGAATGAACTGCGTTGTAAAGAAAATATTAATATGATAAAATACGAATACAGAGACGAGCTAGTGAGTTTCATGATGGATATAAGAGAACTTCATAAGGAGAAAAATGAAATGAAAAAATTAAAGAAAGTTTTAACACTTGCTTGTATAGGAACATCGTTATTGTTGAATACAAGTGGAGTTTTTGCGGCTAATGTAATACTTCAACTGGAGATTGATAATAAAGAGGACTGTTGCAGAATAGTTAGTTTTAATTAGGGAGCAGCAGTCCTTTTTTGAATATAATAGCGAGTATATATAAATGATAAAAAATGAGGTGAAAATGAAAAAATTACAGATAATAATATTAATTGGAACATTATGTATAGGATTAATAGGATGCTCTAAGAAAATAATATTTCATTTGGAAGAAACAAAAACAGTGTATGAAAGTAAAGAAGAGTCAGAACGTGTAAGTGAGGAATCGGGGGAGATGCCAGAAGGAAAGATTGAAGATGATTGGCAGTTGACAAATGGAGATAGAGTGGAAGTAAATGAATTATTTTCACAAATCTGTGAAAATGGAACCTATCTTTTTGTAAAAGCAGTAGATGAAGTAAGGGTTGTGATTGGGTATCTTTTAGATGGAAGAGTACAGCTGACAATGTATAATATGGCAGAACAGCAAATAGAAACGCAAATAGAAACGAATCTTACAAGTGATTTGGTATTGAATCGGATTTCCATATCGGGGAATTTTCTGCAAGTTTATGATGGAAATCATTATAAAGTTATTAATTTGAGTACGGGTCAAGATGAGATTGATATAGAGAATATAGGAGAATTTTCTGATATAAATAATTCATTTCAATTTGCATATGGACTCTATACAATTAGTTCGGATGGTACTATATTTCTGTATACAACATTTCCAGGAGAAGAGGATGCCATTCAGGAATTACATTGGATAGACAGGAAAACAGGAGAAGATAGTATTCTTCAAACATATAATCGTAACCTATATCAAGAAAAGGAATTATTAAGTATTACAGATTTACAATTGACATCAGATGGAACACGTTTATTCTTCTATGGAACTTATTGGGAAGAGGTAAAAGATGGTATGCCGGTAGGTTCTACATCGTTTGATTGTTTTTATATGGATTTACAGAATTCAGAGAATGAATATTATTCTATGGGGAATAAGAGGTATCAAATATATAATGGTGGAGTGATGAGTTGGGAAGAGGGGGATATTAGAACTGGAGAGTTTGGAGATGGAATCTTAACATTTCAAAAAGATGGAATAACGGAAGAGAAAACATTACAGTTGTCTAATCCGAAAGAAATATGGAATCCGATCGTGTCAGCGAACGGGAAGTATCTGTTATCCTCCACGGAAGAAGATGGAATCTATTATTATAATGTATACCGCATAGATGATGGCAGCATAGGGATGCGATTTCAAACGGAACAGTTAAGTGACAATATTACAGTGATGGAAGGAATGGATCAAATTTATATATGGAATGTGAAAGACAAGAAGATAGAAGAAATTTCAATTAAATAAAACTAGGAAGAAATAAGATGGAAAGGATTGGGGTGAAAGATGAAAAAAATTCAGATTTTATTGATGATAGGAATACTTAGTATCACATTAATGGGATGTCAGGAAAAAAGAGAAGTAGTATTAAATACAGCGGAACATACATTGGAAAATACAGAAAATTTATTTGAGAACCAAGAAATGGACAATAATGTTTTTGTTCAGGCTCAATATGGCAGACAGGTTTTAAGTGGTTTAGATGAAACTGGGAATTTAACGAATATTAAAGATAAAACGGTTGCATTAGAATTGGAATTTTCCAATTCTGGAAGCGATTGTGAAGTTGGAAGTTTGTTGTTTGTGAATGGAATTCCTCAGCCCTATCGTTGCGATGGAGGGGATGACACCTATATTGCTCCAGTTGTGTTAAAGGAGTCTGAGACGAAGGTAGTATCACTGGAATTTGAGCCAATTACAGGGAAGAAGGGAGATCAACTGCAAGTACAATTAATGGGAATTCTCCAGCCATCGTTTCATCGAACCGAATCAATTCCATCATTTGGAAATAATCATAGTTTGGCTATGAGAGGTATTTTTTCAATGAAGGGACAAGAAGATAATGAATCTCCTATTTTTTATGAAACAGTACGGATAAAGGAGTTACCACAATCGGTTGTAGAGTCATTCGTTCGTGAAGATTCCAATGGTGTGGAGACAAACTATCTGGATGAAAACTTATATACGTCATTGATACAAAATGATAATGTAGAAAAGTTATTAAATGAAATTGCCTTGGAAGGCGAAAAACTTAAGTTTCAAATTGCTTTATATGGAAATTTAAAAGAGGAATATATTGTAACGGTTTTTCTTGATAATGAAGTGGTAAATGCATTTGGTGAAACAGCTTACGCAAAGGTTTCTATGACAGGGGAACAACAATTATATCTACTTGATGCAGAGTTAGAGTCGTCTTCAATAAAAGATTTTAGTAATTTATATGCAATTGCTGTACCAATTCAAAATCCAGAGAAAAATGAAATTAAAAAGACGGAAACTGTGTCGGTGAGGATTTTTAAATGAAATTAGAATTAAAAAATGTTACAAAGTGGTATGGAAGGCAGTGTGTGTTGGATCAAATCAGTATGGTATTGGAACCAGGACTTTATGGACTGCTCGGTGAAAATGGGGCTGGAAAAACAACGTTAATGAACATTATTGTAGGGCTTTTGCCAATGTCATCTGGTGTGGTACTTTGGGAAGGACGCCCAATGGAAGAATGGAAAAATCAATACTATAATATGCTCGGATTTATGCCCCAGTATCCAAAATTTTATAAGAATTTCACAGCAAAGGAATTTCTGGAATATATGTGTCACATAAAAGGAGTGCCGAGAAAAAAACGAAAAGAACAGATACAAACAATGCTTCAAATGGTAAATTTAGAATCTGATTCGAAAAAGCTAATAGGGGCTTATTCTGGAGGAATGCGTCAGCGTCTGGGAATTGCACAAGCTATGCTAAATAATCCAAAACTTTTGGTACTGGATGAACCAACGGCTGGTTTGGACCCAAGAGAACGAGTTCGATTTAGAAATTTAATTACAGAACTGTCAAAGGAACGGATTATTATTTTAGCGACACATATTGTGGTGGACGTAGAATTGGCAGCAAAAGAGATTATATTAATACAGCAAGGAAAACTCATTAAAAAAGATAAACCTGAAATAATGAAGCCACTCATTCATGAGATTTTTTCTATGGAGTAATAAAAAATAAATGTTTGGTGAATCGGGGGAAATAGTATTGATGCAATAAGGGAGAGATTCGTATGATAGGGCTATGGTTGAATGAATGGAAAAAAATAAGAAAAAACCGTTTCTTATGGATTTTTTTCTGTCTGTTTTTCTTTGTGAATTTATATCAGATTTTGCATACGTATGAGTTTTATAAACAAACGTCAGAAGAATATCAGACTGGTTATGAAAAACTATATAGTGAGTTGAAGGGAAGTATTACAAAAGAAAAAGTACAATTTATTATTAATAAGTTTAATGAAACTAAAGTAGAACAAGGAACGGAGTTAGAATATGCGGGAGAAAAAAATAAAGAAGGATATACGGGATATGTGTTAGGTGATTGGGCGTTAATAAGTGATTTTTATGATCGAATGAAGTATGCATATGAGTATGAACAGTGGAGCGATCAGATTGTGAAGAAGATTGAGAAAAATATTGATTTTTTTCAGGGAATTGGATTGAACAATCAAGTGCAGAAAAATGAAATGCTTAAGAAACATTTTGCAGATCGAAAGTTACAAAATCTTTTTGTTATGGATCATTGGATTTATTATATTGAGTATGATTTTTCATCTTTACTAGTAATTTTGCTTATTGCATTTGGTACAGTTTCATTAGTTTTGGAGGAACGCCAAACGGAGATGGAACAATTAATTGATACGACTTGTATTGGACGAAAAAGGACTAAGTTAGCAAAATTGTTGGCTGCTTTTTTTAATACTTGTCTATTGACGGTTTTCTTTCGTGGAATGGATTTGATTTTGTTTGCTCACTTATTTGGTTATGAAGGATGGAGTCAACCAATTTATAGTTTAGAAGTTTGGAAGATGGAACTTTATAAAATGACAATGTGGCAATATGTAGGAATGGATGTTTTATTGAAGTTACTGGGAATGATGATTTTTTGTGCAGTATGTTTGGTTGTTGTACGGTATGGAAAAAATGTATTTGTTATTTATATTTGTATCGTTGCTATACTGATAGGATTTTTTGCCTGTCATATTCAAGGATGGGATGCAATAACTCCATTTTCTCTTATTACAAATAGGAATTTAATTCAAAATTTTTCTATAATTTCAATTTTTCATAAATCTTACAGTGCATTAGAATGGGCATCAATAGGAAATATCAGTGTTTTGCTGTTATTTAGTATCCTATTTTGCAGTAATTTGAATATAAAACAAGTGATGAACAATTTTAAGCGTAATCGGTATTGATTGTTTAGGAACGATTGGATAGAAATAAAAAAGTAAAATAGGAGAAGCAGCATATGAGAGTTGAATGGAAAAAAATATGGAAAAAGCAATATGGGATTTGGATTCTGTTTTTTGGATTTCTATTAAAAATAGTGGTGTTGTACTATCAGGGAGAGTCTATTTATATTGAGAATCTTATTCAAACTCAAAAAGAGGCTTATACAGAATATATAAGGCAAGTGGGAGGAAAGCTGACAGAGAAAACGATAACATGGATGGAAACAGAAAAAGAGCGAATAGAGCAAAGTTTGGAGAAAAGGGAGCAAGCTTGGGATTGGTATAGTAAAAAAGAAATTAATTTGCAAGAATTTACCGATATTATAGGAAAATCGGAAAAAGATCAAGATAATAAGGCGGTTTTTGATTTATTATATCAAACAATGGAAAGAGAACGGGAAAAAGAAAACGGATATTTACTAAATCCAAATGGATGGATTACATTATTAGGACAAGAACATTTGGACTGGATTTTACCGATTCTTATGATTTTGTTGATAAGTCCTATCTTTTCGATAGAATATGAATCTGAAATGCATCTAATTTTGAAGACTAGCAAATATGGACGAACACGATTATTTATAGAAAAACTATTGGTAATGATTGGAACAGGAATTGTTGTTACAACAGTCGATTGCGGTATAGAATTTATTTTTGTACAGTGGAGAGATGGTCTTTCTTGTCTAGAAGCACCAATACAAAGTATTCGTGTTTTTCAAGATTCTCCTTATAATATTACATTGATAGAAACGTTTCTTCTGCAATCTCTTATGAAACTATATGGATGTCTATACCTTTCTGTCATTTTAGTGTTTCTTTCTATTATATGTAAAGCTACAACTACGGTATTATTTGCAGGAAGTATGATCACCTTACTTCCTTATTTCTTGTTAGAAAAAATACAGCTGTATCAACTGCCATTTCCAACTGGATTTTTCATACCTGCTGGATTTTATGCAGGAATTGATATGCAGCAAAAAAATTTAGTTACAGTAGAACCAAAAAAATTTATTATTATGATGATAATAACAACTGTTATATTATCTATCCTACTTTTACTTGCATATAACTGGTATAAAAAAGAAATTTGGGAGAAAAAAAGATGGATTGCAATTATAAGTATAGGGGTAACTTGTTTCGTTATCTTGGCTTTATATAAAAATTTTAAGCAAGAATGGATTCCAGACAATGAGATTGCATATGATTCTTTTACAAGAGGCATAATAGAAGAAAATGAAACGTGGAGATTTGAAATTGTAGAAGGGAGAATTAAAGTACAAGAAAAACGTTCTCCAGAAGAGAGTTATTGGTTGGATGAATTATTAATGGAACCTCAGTCAACGATTTCATGGATGCAGTTATTAGAAAATAAGCTTTATTATTTACAAATAATAACAGGAAGGGAAAATCGGATTGTTGAATTGGATCTATCGTCATTTGAAACAAAAACGATATACTGCGAACGAGATAGCAGGGAAGGAAATCCTTATTTTTTAAATATTCATTCAGAAAGAAATAGTTCAGGAAAAATTTTTCAAAATATTGATAAATTTGTAATTGATAGTGGAAGACTGATCTTTATGTCAGACAACCTCTATTGTATAGATTCCCAGACAGGAGAAAAAAAACAGATTGATTTTATTTATTTAAAGCAATTTGTAGTACAAGATGGTTATGTATACTATATGAATCGGCGTATGCAGCTATGTGCCTACTCCATTCAAATGGATACTGTAAAAACAGTGATGGATGATCCATGTCTTGATTTTAAGGTGGAAGATGAAATGATTTATTATTGCCGAGAGGATGGAAACTGGTATCCATTAGAGTAGGTAATATCTTAACTTTTTAGGAAAATAAAGTAAACTGGATATTGGCGAAAAATATATAAGAAGAGTTGTATATTGAATAAAAGAGTAAGAGTTTCGTATTGCTTATTCGATATATAACTCTTCTTATTTTGGCATCTAAAAATATGTCCTTAAATCTGAATTAATGTTCTGTGGTTTCTCGGCGGATTAGTATCGGAGTAATAACTTTGTGAATTGGTTCTTTTAATGAAATTGGTTTTCGTTTCTTTTGCTCGTTCATTTGTTCAACAAGAAGACTAACTGCTTCAAAGGCGATTTTATCAATCTGCTGTCCGACGGTACTGATTGGTATAACTGCTTCTCTAGAAATTGGAGAGTTATCAAATCCAACGATAAAGTAATCATCTGGTAATTTGCCATATTTCTTTATTAATAGATTAAGCAGTACATTGGCATGGGTATCATTTGAAATAAAAATGCCTTTTCTCAGACCAGCATACTCGATTTCTAATTCATTTAGGATTTCGCCTAAATTTTTCTGCATAAGTTCATAACTGTTTCCAAGTATTTTATAGATAATCCGATGATTTAATTGTTTTTCTTTGCAAATATCAAGAAAACCCTTGATACGTCCATAAGAAGGAATATCGGGTGAAGTATGTGTGTTTATATGGATTAGAATATCACAGTTATGTTTTGCCAGCAGGCTAGTAGCTTGAACGCCGCCCATATAATTATCTGTATTGACACTACAAACATATTTGTCTTCACGCTCAATGGTCACAACTGGAATTTGTAAGTCAGCTAACTCTTTGGAAGAAATGGCAAAACTTAAGTTAATCAATCCCTCTATTTTGTATGCAAGAAGTTCTTTGATATACTGCCGTTCTGTTTCTTCTTCTCCGTTTCCAATAAAAACAAGGAATTTATATCCGAACTGTTTATAAGTTAATAAAATCTGATTCAGCATCTCTGAGTGGTAGTGGTTATGCAGAGTAGGAATAATGATGCCAATGAATTCTGTTTTTCCATTTGCTAGAATTCGTGCTACCTTATTTTCCTTATAGTTTAAATCTTCGAGTGCTTTTGCGATAATTTCTTGATTCTTTAAAGTTAGAGAATCTGGATTATTAAAATATCTCGAAATAGTTGTCTTTGAAAAATTGGTGTATTTTGCTATATCATCAAAAGTTATATTTTTTTTCTGACTCATGGTACTCCCTTCTCTGTAAAGCGATATTACTATTTAGTATAGCAGAAACTAAAAATAAGAACAATACATAATTGTTGAAGTGAGGCGGTATACAAAATGCACAATTTTTTGGATTGAAAATATAAAATATTCACAAAGATTATAATTTGTGTTGACGTATCAGATGGAAAGTGATATGATTAATGCATAAAGTAACTGGTTACTTAACCGATAACTTTATCGGTTATTTAACTCATTGCAACTTGTAACTTTGTGAAAATGAAAAACAGCGTAAAATGGAGGGAAAGCCAATGAAAAGAAAAGTTGTGCAAAGAGCTGCGGTACCAGCGCTCTCAGCAGCACTAATGGTGACATCGTTAACTGGATGTACATTTGGTTTTGCAAGTGACCCAGATGATCCGAATGAAGTAGAGGAAAAGGTTCCGATTGATCTTTCGACAGATACGTTTACGTATGATTCCAGTTTAAGTGGAACCAATATCACACTTCTGAATTCAAAAGCCGAGATACAGACAGCTTTAGAAGAGATGGCAGACATTTTTGAAGAAAAATCTGGAGTGCATATAGAGGTCATGCCAATATCGGATGATTCTCCTTATACCAAAGTAGTAAGTTTGTATAATTCAGGAACGCCGCCAACACTTTCGATTTTGGATACTACAGATGTAATAGCATTAGCAGAAGAAAAAGCGGCGGATCTGTCGGGGGAGATGTGGACGGAGGAAGCAGAAAATTATCTCACGAAGATAAATGATAAAGTATATAGTCTTCCACTTTGTATTGAAGGAAGAGGAATCATTTATAACAAGGCAGCAATTGAAGCGGCTCTTGGACAGACATTTGATCCATCTGCAATCAAAACGCAGGATGATTTTGTTGAAGTATTAAATCAGTTGGTTGAAGCAGGAATTGAAAAGCCTATTTCAGTGGCAAAGGAAGACTGGTCATTAGGAGCGCATCAGCTACAGTATATTTATGAGACTTATGATGGAACGTCGAATGGGGCTCAGGAAGTGATTAATAAAATTAAAAGTGGAGAAATGGATCTGCGAAATTATAACCGAATGACCGATTTTTTAAATATGTTTGATATATTAAAAGAGTATAATGTAGCAAAGGGAGATCCGCTTGGAGCAGATTATGATGAAATGGCAATTGATTTAGTGGATGGAAAGACAGTGTTTTGGTTAAATGGAAACTGGGCATGGCCGAATCTTGAAGAGGCGGGAGCAAACGAGGAAGACGAATATGGATTTCTTCCAGTTTTTATGAATAATGATGAAACAGACTTTGCAAATCAAATGATTCAAGCTTCACCGTCCAAACAGATTATGTTGGATGGCCAGATAGCAACCGAGACAGAACAGGCAGCTGCAAAAGAATTTTTGAACTGGATGGTATACAGTGAGATTGGACAGCAGATGCTAGTAAAAACATGTAATTTGATTCCACCATTTCAGAATAATCCATATGAACCATCCGATCCATTGAGTAGAGATATTTATGAAAAGGTACGGGAAGGAAAGGCATTTAATGCATCTGCAATTGTTCCAAATGATCATTGGTCGGTACTTGGAGCAGCGATGCAAAAATATTTAGCAAATCGAAGTGATAGAGAAGAATTGATTCAGTCAATTGAAGCATATTGGGCGGAACAGAACTAGGAAAGAAGGGTGAAGTATGAATTCAAAAAATAAAGGAAAAGATTTCTGCATGTTTGCGCTGCCAGGAATGTTTTGCTTCTTTGCAGTTGTAATTATACCGTTTCTCTACGGTGTGTATTTGACATTTACGGACTGGAATGGTGTGTCAAAGGAAAAAAATTTTATTTGGTTTGAAAATTTTAAGGGAGTTATAAGTGATAAAGAGTTTTGGACATCACTTCTTCTTACATTTAAATATGTAATTGTAGTTGTTGTTTTAGTAAATGTTATTGCTTTTGCAATTGCGTATTTGTTAACGAGAGGAATCAAAGGGCAAAACTTCTTCCGTGCAGGTTTCTTTACACCTAACCTTATAGGAGGAATCGTACTCGGATATATTTGGCAGTTTGTATTTTCCAGAGTTTTCGTAAATATTGGGGAAAGTACGGGCTGGAGTTTATTTGAGGTTTCATGGCTCTCTGAACCGAACAAGGCATTTGCTGCATTAGTCTTAGTAAGTGTGTGGCAGCTTTCTGGTTATATGATTTTGATTTATGTGGCAGGATTTATGGGACTTAGTGAAGATGTTATGGAAGCAGCTAGTATTGACGGCGCTTCTGGTTGGGTAAAAATGAAGAATATTATATTACCGCTTATGATGTCTTCCGTAACAATTTGTCTTTTCCTTACGTTGTCACGAGCTTTCATGGTTTATGATGTTAACCTTTCCCTTACATCAGGTGGCCCTTATGGAACAACACAGATGGCTGCTATGCATGTATATGAGAAAGCATTCACATCAAGGCAGTTTGGTGTAGGGCAGGCAGAAGCATTAATTCTGTTTATCGTAGTTGCATGTATTAGTGGAATCCAAGTATATCTGACTAAAAAACAGGAGGTGGAAGCGTAATGAAACAAACAACAATTGGTGGAACAAAAAGAAAAATTTTAAATTTTTTAGCAATCGCTGGATTAATTATTATATTTATAGCGTATATGTTTCCATTTATTATGGTTGTAATTAACTCTTTAAAACAAAAGAGAGATATTATTAAAAGTCCATTTTCGTGGTTGTTTACAATAAAAGGATTATCCTTCGACAATTTCATAAAAGCGTTTACACAAATGGATTTCTTAAATGCTTTTAAAAATTCTTTTCTTGTAACCGCCTCTGCAACTGTTTTGGTTACATTACTTGCATCCATGCTTGCATATTATATTGTACGAAATAATAATATTACTTCTAAGATAACGTTTGCTTTAATGGTTGCATCTATGATAATTCCATTCCAGGCAATTATGATCCCGTTAGTAAGCATTTATGGAGGCAATTTAAATATATTAAATCATAGAATAACGTTAATCTTTATGCATACTGGATTTTCTATGGCAATGTCGGTATTTATGTTTCATGGATTTATCAAAGGCAATGTTCCAATTGCATTGGAGGAAGCGGCATGTATTGATGGATGCACACATGCACAGACATTTTTCCAGATTGTACTTCCGTTGCTAAAACCAATTATCTCAACAATGGTAATTTTAAATTCTTTAGCATTCTGGAATGACTTTCTTTTGCCGTCGTTAGTGTTGACGGACAAGAAGCTTTTCACATTACCACTTTCTACATATAGTTTCTATGGAACCTATTCCGCAGATTATGGAACGATTATGGCAGGTTTATTGCTATGTGTAATTCCAATTTTGGTCTTATATGTAGTACTTCAGAAGCAAATTATTGGTGGAGTTGTTGCAGGCGCAGTAAAATAAAGAGAATGAGGAAAGTGAGTAAGAATACACTCACTTTCTTCTTGAAAAATAGAATAGTGGAGGGCTAGATGAATAAAAAAGTAAATCAAATACATTTAAAAGCTCCAGGAAATTGGATTAATGATCCAAACGGTTTTATTTATTATAAAGGAATGTATCATTTATTTTATCAGTATTTTCCTTACGCACCTCAATGGGGAACAATGCATTGGGGACATGCAGTAAGTAAAGATTTAACAAACTGGGAACATTGTGGTATTGCCCTTTTTCCGACAAAATATGAGGATCAGAATGGATGTTTTTCAGGCAGTGCAGTAGAAAAAAATGGAAAATTATATCTTTATTATACAGGAGTGCATTACGATAAAATAAATCCAGAAAATATACATAAATGTCCCAAAAATCAATTTGAATCAGCTCAGCTCATGATTGATTCGGAAGATGGATTTTCCTTTGACAATTTCAATAGAAAAAAAGTGATCATTCCAGCATTTACAGATAAAAAAACAGCGGATAGAACACATACAAGAGATCCGAAAGTATGGCGTGGAAAAGATGCTTGGTATATGGTACTGGGCAGCAAGACCGAGGACAACAAGGGTCAGCTCCTTTTTTACAGGAGTAAAGATTTGATAAAGTGGGAAATGGTAAACCGTGTATCAAGCAAAGCGGAGTTTGGCTGGATGTGGGAATGTCCAGATCTTTTTGAGACAGAAAGTGGAAGTATTTTAGTCTTTTCGCCAATGGGGTTCTTAAAGGATGGAAAGCGAGAAGAAAATCAAACGATTTGTATGCCAGTAGAGTTTGAGGAGGAGACTTGCAGACTTGAGTTTTCAAATCATTTCCAATTTGTGGACTATGGACTAGATTTATACGCACCGCAAACTACATTAGATGAAGCTGGAAGAAGGATACTAATTGGATGGATGCGTATGCCAGCGGCTGTAGACGGGAAATGGAATGGAATGTTTTGTATTCCACGAGTAGTAGAACAGAAGAATGGACATATTTATTTCCGTGTACATCCCAATGTGGATCAGATGTATAGACGGCCAATTGTTTCTTGGACGGAAGCAGAGGAAGCTGGATGTAAACTGAGTTTAGATTTAAAGGAAGGAGAAATGCTAAATATAGGTGGATATAAGATTGTCAGAAAGGAAAATCGTATATACACAGATAGGACAAATGTATTTGAAAAGTATACAGATTATAGGGTAAAATTGGAAACGCCAGAAATTAAGGAAGGATATCACTTGGATATTTATGTGGAAAAGAATCTGATAGAGATATTTATAAACAATGGAGAATATGTGATTAGTAATATTGTTTACAATTTAAATAAGGAAATCCATGCGAAATTATCAGGCAGTTTCCAAATATATACTGTGGATAAGAAGTAAAAACTATAACTTTAGTTATAGATATCTAATTGATTGAAACTTATCTGAGAATGATTATAAGCTGAGTAAGATAGTGAGAGTTTCTCACTGCTTATTCAGCTTTTTCCTGTTATTATTCAGGACTTACTTGTGAGTCTTGGCACAGGACCAGCGCCAGATGATAGAATACTTTGAAAGGTTCTTTTTAATATATGAAAGAGAATTTTAATGAAAAGTTTTTATGATAGAAAAGAGTAATATTTATATCCCATATTAACATCTGACACTTTTGTGTAACAAAATTTACAATATGTATAGAAATATACTTGGAATGGGGCATAAATATGATACAAAAAAGTACTAATACAAATCAAGAAAAAGCATTTGATCGAACAATGAAAGAAGAATTTGTCATGGAGCGTATATTGGAACTGTGCAAGGAACGGGGATGGACAAAGTATCGTTTATCAAAGGAAACGGGGATTCCATCTTCTACAATTAATAATTTAATAAAGAGAACCAATACTCCAACGATACCTACTTTAATTAAAATATGTAATGCATTTGGAATTACGATGGCTCAGTTCTTTTCAGATGGAGAACAAGTCTCATTAACAGTGGAGCAAAGAGAGCTGCTTCGATGTTGGAATCGAATGGAATTAGAAGAAAAATGCCGAACAGCTGCGTTTATAAGCGGGATTTTAGGGGATCGAGGTGATTCTATTTGTATGGAGGACAAAATAGAACGAAAAACTATGAGATAAAATAAACGTGAGAAATGATTCACATTTACCTATGGAAAAAACAAAAAATATTTGTTATATTTATCTTAAAAAGTAATAGAAATCAAGAGGAGAATACAATGTCATATGAAAATGTAAAACATTATTTTGATCAGATTGGTATGGGACAGAGAGTTATGAATCTAAAACAATCCAGCGCTACAGTAGAAGAGGCAGCAGAAGCAATTGGATGTCAGCCATGTCAAATCGCAAAAACAATGTCTTTTTTGGTGAACGATAAACCAATCCTGATTGTTACAGCAGGAGATACAAAAGTAGATAATAAAAAATTCAAGGAGGTATTCCATCAAAAAGCAAAAATGATACCATGGGATCAGGTGGAAGGTTATATTGGACATGCACCTGGAGGCGTATGTCCGTTTGCTGTCAATCCCGATGTGGCAGTTTATTTGGATCTGTCTTTGAAGCGATTTCAAAGAGTTTATCCAGCAGCTGGTAATGGGCATAGTGCAGTAGATTTATCTCCAGAAGAATTAGCAGAATATTCCAAAGTTGTAGATTGGATAGACGTTTGCAAAGTTTGATAGACTTGATTATTAACAGAAAAGAGTGTGCGTGTTCGGATGAATTTGCACACTCTTTTTGAGTAAAAAAATGGTTTGCGTTACCTATTACGCTTACGAATAATATCCATGAGTTATCCTATGTAAATACAGCCTGACATATGGATGAGAAAAATTTGAAATAAACAGTATATAACACTTGACAATAGTTTTAAACTGTTATATACTGTTATCAATGAAAGGGAGGGTAAAATGAAAATTATAATTAATACGTCTTTGATGGTTCCTATTTATGAGCAAATCGTAGATCAGATTAAATTACTCATTCGTAATAGAGAACTAAAGGAAAATGATAATCTTCCGTCTGTTCGCACTTTATCAAAAGAATTAAGGATAAGTGCTCTAACCGTTAAAAAAGCGTATGATAGTTTGGAAAGTGAAGGGTTTGTAGTAACCGTTCATGGCAAGGGAACCTATGTGGCAGCTACAAATAAGGAACTTTTATTGGAAGAACAAAAAAAAGAGTTGGAAGCAGACTTAGAACGGGCAATACAAAAGGGTAGACGGTGTGGAATTAGCGATGAAGATATAAAAAGTTTATTTGAATTAATTTTGGAGGGTTAAAGTATGTTAAAAATTGAACATTTGAAAAAAACTTATGACAATTTTTCTCTGGATTGCTCCCTAGAAGTTAGAAAAGGATGTATAACAGGATTGATTGGGCAAAACGGAGCAGGAAAAAGTACAACATTTAAAGCGATTTTAGGCTTGATTTCGATTGATTCTGGTAACATTACGGTATTGGGAAAAGATATTAAAAAATTTACTACAAAAGATAAAGAAGAATTAGGAATTGTTTTATCGGACTCTGGATTTAGCGGATATTTAAGAATTAAGGATATTATCCCAATATTGCAAAATATGTATGAAAAATTTGATAAATCATTCTTTCTTGAACAGGTACAACGGTTTCAATTACCGCTTGATAAGAAATTAAAAGACTTTTCAACCGGTATGAAAGCCAAATTAAAGGTATTGGTTGCTATTTCACACAATGCAAAATTGTTGATATTGGACGAACCAACTGCTGGATTAGACGTAATTGCAAGAGATGAATTGTTGGAAATGTTAAGAGAATTTATGGAAGCGGATGAAGAACGTTCTATTTTAATCAGTTCCCATATTTCCAGCGATTTAGAAACATTATGTGATGATCTATACATGATACATGAGGGAAAAATCGTTTTGCACGAAGATACGGATGTATTGTTGAGTGATTATGCGCTATTAAAAGTTGATAGGAAACAATATGAAGAACTCGATAAGCGATTTATACTGCGTTCTAAAAAGGAAAGTTATGGATATAGTTGCTTAACGAACCAGAAACAATATTATATGGAAAACTATCCTAAAATTGCAATTGAAAAAGGAACCATTGATGAAGTAATTACAATGATGGTAAGGGGGAACAAATCATGAAGGGACTATTAGTCAAAGATTTTAAACTGATGAAACTACAAAAAAACTTTTTTCTACTGATTGTTGTGATTGCAGTTAGTATGATTGCATTTACAGATGATGTAACATTCCCGTTAGGTTTTTTGACCTTTGTTATATCGTTGTTTACGTTAAGTACAATCAGTTATGATGAATTTGATAATGGCAATGCATTTTTGTTCACGTTACCGATCACTCGTACGAATTATGTAGTTGAAAAATATTGTCTTAGTTTATTGTTGGGATGCAGTACATGGATCGCTGCAACAGTTTTAACAATGATTGCCAGTATTTTAAAAAGCACATTTCCTGTTGCGGATATAATGCTGATTGCTTTGATGATTTTACCGATCATGATTATGATTCAGGCGATTATGATACCGTTTCAACTTAAATTTGGTGGAGAAAAGGGAAGAATCGCATTAATCGGTGTGATAGGATTGGTATTTCTTATTGGCGCTGTAATTGTAAAAGGGGCTGAAATGATTGGGATTGATATAACCAATATGATTAATACACTGCCAGTAATAAGTATGGGAATGTTAATCATGATAATTCTGGCAGCCGCAATCGTTATTTTTTTAATATCCTTAAAAATTAGTATTCGAATTATGAATAAAAAGGAATTCTAAGGAGTGATTGGATGGATATTCTATGTGTGATTAGTCTGATTGTATTTACTTATTGGGTTTTTATAAAGCGGAACAATAAAAAATGATTTTTGGACTAATGTAGGTAAGGTTTGATAAATATTGCGATCTGTATTTCCTTGTGATAAAATGGCATATGTTGATAATGCAAAGGAGTTAGTAGTGAAACAGATGAAAAGAAGAAAGCGTATTTTTTTAGTTTTAGCAATTATATGGATGCTTGTAATTTCAGCTTTTTCTTCTCGAACAGGCGATTTATCTGCGACAGATAGTGGACGAATTGGCAGGCTTATTGGGCAAGTTTTGGTGCCTGGGTTTGAAGACTGGTCAGAAGAAAAACAAGATCAATTTGCTGAAAAAGTAGATTATCCAGTCCGAAAAACAGCACATGCCACGGAGTATGCGATTTTAGGAATGTTACTGGTAGGGGCTTATACAGATAAAGAGAAAGGGCGTTTCGTTCGACTTCTCATTCCATGGTTTATTGGAACAATCTATGCAGCTACAGATGAAATACATCAATTGTTTGTCCCAGGTCGAAGTGGACAAATATCCGATGTATGTCTCGATAGTATAGGAGTATTGATTGGAGTGTCTCTTTTGTGGGTTATTACAGAAATAAAATGGAAAAAAGAAAAGAGATCCCTTTGACATAGAAGAGAGGTGATTGAAAAAGACCATTTATCCGTTTGGCATTGGAAAATGGTCTTTTCTATCGCAGCAAATAAATTATCGAAGAGAAAACTGGAAGCTGACGGGTTCATGGTCGCTATAAGCGTAGTCTGTAACAATGGTATTATAATTCAGACATTGAATATTATCGGAAATAATAAATCCATCCAATGTGACAACATAAGAATTTTCTTTGTCATATGGAATATCGGTCATACGTGAAGTGTGCGGCAGAGCAGCTTTTTGTTCGTCTGTCAGTAGATCCATGGCGAAAGAAAATCCTTCTGGCAGATTGGAACGAGGGAATGGATAAGCCCAAGATTCTCTGTTTTCAGTATCCGATTCATCGGCTTTTAAATCATGGTTAAAATCGCCGCCGCAGAGTACATAGTTTCCGCTGGCACGATCTGCTGCCATATCAGAAAAAAGCATGGAGAGTTGTCCTGCACGTACGGTATCATTCGTTCCATATGCTGATAAATGGACGGTATAGATACAGAGTTCTTTTCCATTATCGACTGGGATTCGAGAGATCGTATAACAGCGATCCAAATCAAAAAACTTAGAAAGACCAGACGCAACTGGAAGACTTCTTCGAATAGAAGAAGTAATCGGATATTTAGAAAATAATTCCAGACCTGATAAAGACTTTCCGTGAGGCTCCCATGGAGGCACAAGTAAGTAGGCAGAGTTGTAATTAAATGCAAACGAAGCATGATAGGAAGAAAATGCTCCTTCTAATAAGGCTTTTTCGTTTACATGATGACTTCTTGTAGAATCTACATCAATTTCTTGAAGTAATATAAAATCAGCATTCTGAGTTTCCATTGTGTTGATTGCTCCTTGGATGCAAGAAAGAACCGATTCTTTACTTTCTGCAACCGATTGTTTTCCACCATCCATAAAAAATGTAAAAGATGGTGTATAGGCGCCGAAGCCAAGATTATAAGTAACTGCTGTATAAGGAGTAGAGGTAGATAAAGAAGTTGGAGTTTGCGTGGACTGACGAACAGAGATTTCCTGATTATCTGGAATACGTTGATAGCTAATTATAACGTAGAGGAGATAAACAAGAATAAAGATTAATAGTGCAGATAATAAAAATAAAATACTGCGCAATAAAATAGAACGATTCATAGGCAAAATCCTCTCTAGCTAAAAATTATAATTCAGTATAACATAGAAAAAAGAAAGAAGACAAGAAAAAAATAGATATTTGTAACATATGTTACAGATTTTAAACGATACTCCTGATATAATAAATTTGTAATTTAAATTAGGAAAAAATTGGGAGAAACAACGGTTGTTGTTACTTCCAACTGATTATAAATAAAAAGACAAAGGAGTATAGGTATGGAAACAAAATTTTTTATTTGTGAAACATGTGGAAACCTCATTACATTTGTGGAGAATAAGGGTATTCCAGTAATGTGTTGTGGAAAGAAAATGAAAGAATTAATTCCTGGTACGGTAGACGCAGCATTGGAGAAACATGTTCCAGATGTAACGGTTAATGGAAATGTGGTAACTGTGAAGGTAGGAAGTGTAGAACACCCAATGTTGGAGGAGCATTATATTCAATTTATTTATTTGCAGACAACAACTGGATGTCAGATGAAGAAATTACATCCAGGTGAAAAACCAGAAGCTAGTTTTGTATTGGCAGATGGAGAACAAGTAGAAGCGGTTTATGAATATTGTAATTTACATGGTTTGTGGAAAAGTGAGCAATAAATTAGTGTAAAAACAGTAGAAAAAATGCGTCTTGGTTGATTTTGGAGATTTTCAAACCAAGGCGCACTTTTTCTTTTATTATATAATCCCTTGATGAAGATTCTAAAATTTGGGGTTATAAATTATCCTGAGATTGTAAAGCATCATAACCCGTTTCTTTTGTTCGGATCTTTAGAGCGGAACGAATTTCATAACTGAAAATTTTTCCGTCTCCAATTTCACCCGTATAGGCAGATTTTTGAATTGCTTGGATTACCTTTTCCTCCCATTCTTCTGAGGAAACAACAATTTCAAATTTAATTTTAGGTTGAAGAGTTACATCAATTTCAGAACCACGGACAACGGTTGTATATCCTCTCTGAGCGCCACATCCCATAACTTGAGATACCGTAATTCCATTTACTTGAATGTTATGGAGCGCTTCTTTTACATCTTCAAATTTTTCTTCTCTTACAATTGCTTCAACTTTAATTAACATTGCAAACCCCTCCTTTAGTTATCCATTCCATTGAAAGATGGATATGCATTTTCACCATGTTCGCAGCGGTCCAAACCAATTAATTCTTCTTTTGAAGATACACGAAGAGGAATGAAAATACGAACGATGCCAGCACAGATTAATGTACCAACAACTGCAACTGCAATAGAAACGACAATACCAACGAGCTGAGCCAAAAACAAATGCACATCACCGAATAACAAGCCATCCCATTGAGCAACAGGGTTGATAGAAGACTGAGCGAATAATCCTGTTGCGATACCGCCCCAAACTCCGCCAATACCATGGCATCCAAATGCATCTAATGCATCATCAATTTTTAATTTATGTTTTACAAAATTAACGCCAAAATAGCAGATTGGACTTACGAGTGCTCCAATAATAAACGAAGACCATACTGGTACGAATCCTGCACCTGGAGTAATTGCAACAAGACCGATTACTAAACCAGTGGATGCGCCAACTAAAGTTGGTTTTCCTTCTTTTAATCGATCAATTAACATCCAGCTCAACATGGCAGAACCAGAAGAAACCATTGTGGTAATAAGCGCATGAGCAGCTAAACCATCCGCAGCCAATGCACTTCCAGCATTAAATCCACACCATCCGAACCAGAGAATCGAAGCACCCAGTACAACGAAAGGAATATTATGAACACGATAGGAAGTCTGTTCGTATCCACGTCTTCTTCCAAGTAAAATTGCAAGTACAAGAGCGCTGATGCCTGAGCTGATATGTACGACATTGCCTCCTGCAAAATCTACAGAACCAATGGAAGCTAAAAATCCTCCTTCTCCCCAAACCATATGAGCCAATGGATAGTATACAACAAAAAACCATAGGGTAGTAAATGCAAACAATGCTCCAAAGCGCATTCGTCCTACAACAGCTCCTGTAATGAGACAGGCTGTAATAATTGCAAACATCATTTGGAATGCAGCAAATGCCATATGCGGCAGGGAATCCGAATAAGGTCCTACATCCATGCCAATACTTTGGAATGCAAACCAACGGAAGTCACCAATTATACCAGCGTGATTTCCTCCAAAGGAAAGAGAATATCCGACAAGAACCCAGAGAACAACTGCCAATCCCATTAAGGAAATACAGGCCATCATCGTATTTACCACATTTTTACGGCGAACAAGTCCTCCATAAAAGAATGCCAGACCAGGTGTCATAAAAAGAACAAAAGCTGCACAGATTAAAACAAATCCAGTGTTTCCAGTATCCATAATAAATTCCTCCATTTCTTCCTAGGTAGTGTCAAAACTACCTTCATTTTTTATTGTAAAAGTTACGTTTTACCTTGATTTTTCGGAGGTTTGCAAATTAAAAGAGCATTG
>DVHN01000061.1 GCA_018712075.1 Candidatus Fimimorpha faecalis | reverse complement strand
AATATTCAATTACATCTTCATCTCTTTTGTTACTTAAAATATTAAAATTTATAAATCAATTAGTATATCATCCTTTTCTTAAATTTTAATCTATAAGTAAAACTAATAACCAATTTTTCATTTACATTGTTAATTTTATACAAATTAAATTGTTGAATTATAGCACATTTATTTTATATTACAATAGTGAAATAGACAGTAATTAAAATCAATCCTTATTAATTATAATAATTTTAAATAGCAATAAGTTTATAAACATGAAGCCAATAAATATTAATATCTTCAAAGATAAAACACCATTGGTTTTTCCCCTCCTTTTTCGTTTCTTCACTTCCTAAAATCCACTATACCCCAAATAAAATCGATTCTCCATTCCAAATAATCAAAGAAATCCCTTATTATTGTAGATAATATTAAAAATTATTACAAACTATTAACCCCGTTGCATACTCCGTAAATTGGCTTAAAACCATTGCCATAACTAAATTTACCATTACAAAAGCAAGCCTTGTAATTACAATAATTCCTAATTGTCCTCTGCTCCCTTTGCTTTGCTCAAAAATCCACTTTTTTCCTCCGTTTTTTTCCATAATCCTTCTCCATTCTTTATTTTTCTCTTGATCTTGGGATTACTATGGTGCACTTTCAATAAATAATTGACTATTTACATAAATTATATATAACTTATTACATTGTCTCAATACAAGATTTCTTAGAAATATATAAATTTTTTATATATTATAAACAAAAATAGTACAAAAAAAGACAGCTAACTATATAATAATTGTCTTTTCATTAATCTTGAAATAAAATGTTATTTAATCTAACTATTTGATATCAAAAGTCTCTCAGAAAATCTTTTTAAGAAACACTTCTTACTACTTTTATTTCCTCATTTCTTCTGCTACTACAAACAGAACGGTTAAAAATACTCCAAAGAAAAACCAAATCCATGTTTGTACTTGATAGATTATATCAGATGAAATAATTGCATTAAACCAAAAATGAACTGCTTTTTGACCACTTTCGATCATTCCATCTACAATTTGAAGCAATTGCTGTGCCTGTGTTTGATTTTCTGCTTCTGGATTGTCTTGTTGAATCGATGGAACCGCCACCGCATCCTCTTGTTGTACAGCAGGTTCCGTCTCTTTCACAATTGGCTCTGCATCTGGATCATACGCTTCTGCGTTTAAAGGAGGATATTCAAATATTTTATACCCACTGCCAGAAAAATCTCCTGATGGAATATGACTTTGTGCAAATCTCATTCCCCCAAAATAGGAATCTTTTGTCTCTGAGCCTACTAGAAAATATTCATCAATTACTTCTATCTGATCGTCCCATGTTGCATCTATTGCATACCAAGCACCATTTTCCATTTGTACATAATTCCACATATGCCCTCCAGCATTTCCATTTGTATCAATGGCATCTCCAATCACTAGTACACACGGAATTTCTTCTCTATCACAAAGCCATTTAAGGCTTCTGGCATATCCTTCACATACTGCTCTGCCTTCTATTAACGCCCCATATGGCTCATGCGCATGAGGAGCTGTTTCATCATATTCAATTAATTCACAGAGATAGCGGTGCATAACATCTAATTTTTGTTGACGTGTCTCACCTGGAATATCAATGCCTTCTACTCGTCGATTCAACTCTTGCACCTGTTCGGAAGTATAATTTGTTCCAATGGACACTTCTACTGGTTTCATTGTCCATACAATATTTCCAATAATTCCAGTTCCCTGAAAGGACCACTTTTCCGTTGTTGTACCAATATCCATCCAAAAGAACTGTGGTTCATCCTGTATTAATGCATCCAACACATTTTGAATCCTCTGTTTTACTTCTTCACTGCACTGATGCTTTTTTTCCTCTAATTCTGGATCTTGCCTTGTCACTGTCTCAAATTCAATCTTCTCAGGCCATTTGATTGTAATTTCTCGGTTTTGTATCGTTACCTTCTCAAGAATTTCATCATAGATTTGTTTTTCGGTTTCATTTAGCTGCTCGTAGTAATATCGATAGCTTTTCGCATTTGTATTCATAACTATTCCTGTCCAGAATACAAATAACAATATAAAATATATTTTTTTATGTTTGATCGTCATGTTTCCCTTCCTATTTCTCATACCTGAAACATCTACTTTCTATATTAGGCAAGATTTTTATAAGGTTACTCGCTTGGTCCTTTTTGTCCCTTTTCTATTAACACAATCTGGATTGCCTGCATTTCTTTTTCTAGACCTTCACTGCCAGATGGCTCTCCATTTTTTGCCCATCCAAGCCACCCTTCTCCATCTACATGACTGCGGTAATAAATATCATATTTTGATGCAATCGCTCCAGTTAGCTTTATTTTAATTGCCTCTATTCTTTGGTCTTTTCCAATTGTTCCTGCCATTACTCCATTTGCAACATATCCTTGCCATCCAATATCTTGCACATAAGAAGAATAGCGAATTCCCCCACCAATTGTATTTTCCTCTAGACGAATTCGAACTGCTTTCATCGCAAAAGCCTCTGTTCCCGCAGTTTCTCCTTCCCCTACTGCATCCAGCCATCCATTTTCGGAATCATAAATTTCATATTGAAGTTTTACATCCGCTACCGGTTTCTTTTGTACAATAACATCGCAATAAGCTTGCTTCTCTTCTACTTCTGCTGTAACAACTGCCTCTCCAATTCCTATCGCCTTGACAATCCCATCTTTCACTGATACGACAGATTCATCACTGCTTGTCCATATTACAGCCTTTTCTACTGTAGTGTCTTCTGGCTCATAAATAACCTCTAACGTTACTTCTTCTCCTTCTTTTAAATTTAATTCTTCCTCCTCAAATGAAATTGCTTCTAATTCAACTCCTTCTTCTTTTACGGTTACTTCACAAGTAGCTTCTTTTCCAGATACCTTCGCAGTAATTACTGCCTGTCCGAATGCAATCGCCTCAATTTCTCCATCCTGAACAACTGCCACCTTTTCATTGCTACTCGTCCATGTTACATCTTTATTATCCGTCGTATCCTCTGGTTCATATGTAACTGTTAAAGTATCTTTTTCTCCCTTGTTTAATTCTATCTTATTTTTACTTAATTGAATCGATTCTAATGATATTTGTTCTTCTTCTACTGTAACTTCACAAGTATCTTTTTTCCCGTCCACTTCTGCTGTAATAACTGCTGTTCCAGTGGCTAATCCTGTAATTTCTCCATGGTTGTTAACTGATACGATTTCCGCATCACTGCTTGTCCAAGCTACCTCTTTTTGTATTGTTGTATTTTCTGGGTCATAAGTCAACTCCAACTCCATACTTTCCCCTTGAACCAAAATAATCTTAGGATCCGCTAACTGAATCGCATTTAATGGAATTTCTTCCCCTTTTACTGTGATTTCACTCGTCTTTGTAAATGATCCAACTTGAACCGTAATTGTTGCCTTTCCCTGTTTTTTAGCAGTTAGGTTTCCTCTATCATCCACTTCTACCACATCTTCATTGTCACTTGACCATATAATTTCTGGAATATAGGCAACATCGGAAGGAGTACAAACCACACTAAGTGCAGCATTTTCCCCTTCTTCTAGTTCTAACTCTGTTGGCATAAGCCGAATTCCCTCTAATCCTGTTTTAACCGTTACTTCACAGACAGCTGTATTTCCTCCTACTCTTGCAGTAATAATAGCCGTTCCTTCCTCTTTTGCAGTTACTACACCATCATCCCCCACAACCGCTATATTGGAATCATCACTGTACCACTCACTTATTCCTTCCTCCACTACTTCTCCTGAGCGATACTGAACTTGTAGTTGTGCTTCTTCTCCAGATTCTAGTTCCAAAGAAGTTTGATTCATTACAATTTCATCCGTTTCATTTTGTGCTAATTGAAACGCACTCGTCCATCTATTTCCATGCTGTGCAGCCAAAGGAGCAATACTTTGTATTCCAATCATAACACTGCATACCGCTGCTACTATGCCTATTTTTTTCATTTCCTTCCGCCTCCTTTTACCTATATATCCTACCACACCTCATTTATTTATACAAGCAAGCATTTCCTCTCAATCAGTAAAGTTTTTGTATATCTTGCTTTCCAGGCAAATTTCCTTTTAAACGTTATAATAATTTTATATAGATTCCACCTTGATCCATTATAAGTCCTTCCTTTTCTATCTTCTCTCCGTTCTTTGATTCTTCTATACTTTCAAAATATTTTTTTATTTCTTTTTGGCAAACCATAATATCTTCTTCTAGTTTCTTTTTCTTTTCCAACAATTCTAATAATAGACATTTTAGTTGTTCCAGCTGATTAGGTTCACAAATCTCTTTTATTTTTTCCAAACGTTCTTTTTTATTTACACAATCTGGCTTTGTAACTGTTTCTGGACTCTTTTCATAAGCATAAATAACTGGAGATGGATAAAACAACGGATATTCCTTAAATTCACAATTCTTGCAAGGATATTGCGGAAAACGTTTCGTTAACTTTTCACAGCTAACTGGAAATTCCTTTCTTTTATCAATAAACTCTTGTGTAATTTCTGCATTATAATTAATTAAATTTTCCATAATATAATGCAAGTATTTCTGCCCCTCTTCTCCCATATGTCCATATATATATAAAAGTGCATTTCGTTCAAAATGGGTTAAATAATGTGTTGTCATTGCTTTATCTACAATTTTTTTAATCAAACTGCAATTTTTCTCCACTACTCCTATTTCTTCTTTCCATTCTTTTATTTCCTCTACTTTAACACAATCTAACTTTTGTTGTATATTTTCCAGCACGGCAAAATTATTTTGTTGTATTTGTTCTATATATGCGTTTTGATCCTCTATGATTCCTCCTTCCTCTATAAAATGCGCTTTTTTCTTTGTAATTAAATGTTTTGATAACGGAATCTTGATACATTCATCACCTAAAAATGGAATTTTTTCCATATGGCATCCAATTGGAAGCGTTGCTTCTTGTAATATAGCATCTACTTTTTTCCAAAACTGATCCACTTCTATTTTCTCTGCAAAAAACATCCATATATGATATCCCTTATATCCACTATCTTCTACATAAGACATGAGATTAGACTGACTTAACAATCTCTGTAGCACAAATACATTTTTCTTTAAGTATAATTTTAATTTTTCTACCGCTCCATAATCATCTCCATATTCTAACAGTAGACGCTTATCAATATCTAAATCAATCACGAACAATGAACTTTTTCCATCAACGGTTGGATTAATCGCTATCGTTCCTCCCTTTTCTAAACGTTTGATGCAATCCTGTCTACTTTCTTCTTTTAGCTCTATATATTCTTGTCTCCCATCTTCTCTTAATACCCCAATATAAATCTTATAATCTTTCTTAAAAAATAAAGCTTCATATTTTTCTAATTTTACAGATTGTATCACCTCTTCTTTTGGGATATTCATCAACTGATCCATGGAGGAATACAATCGATAATGCAGCATACGTTCCATCAGTTTGGATTCTAATTCTTCTACCGTTACTGTTTGATCTACTATCTGATATAACTCATTTTTAATATCCTTATTTTTTGTAGAATTTAATAATTCATAGTATATCCGTTTCCACCCTTCTTTTTGTAATTCTTTGTTATTCTCTATATTTGTATTATTTTCTATTTTATCATCAAATCCAATATATACTCTATTTTTCGATTCTTTTTCTCTGCAAAATTCATTTCCAAGATAACAAAACGATTCTTCTGGTGAAATTATCTTTGTTTTTTCTTTGTTTAATGTTAAATCATATTTTTCTAACTTTTGGACAATCCATTCACAATCTTCCTTGGTAAAAGGTATTTTCTTGGCAAATATCATATCGTCCGAATAGCGAACATATACAGGAAACCTCTTTTCAAATTTTAAATCCAATTCATACATATAAAGATTACTTAACGCAGGTGATAATGGATTTCCTAAAATTAATCCATTTCCCTGTTCTATTTTTCCATTTTTATAAACATTCAAACAAATAAATTGTTGAATTAACTGATATAATTTCTTGTCGCTAATTTTATTCTTTAAGATTTTTAATAAAATCGTTCTCGAAATAGATGGAAAAAAATTTGCAATATCACAACGATACACATATTGATAACGAACCAATTGTTCCTGTAAATACTCCACTGCACGATAAATAGATTTTCCTTCCAAGTATCCATAATTATTTATAATAGCATATTGATTACTCAACTGATTTAAATACGTTTTTAAACAATTCGCAACAATCTTATCTTCTATACTAATCAGTCCAATTTCTTTTTTCCCTGAAACAATCTGAACTGGTTTTACACAATACAATCCATAATCTATTTTAAATAATAACTTTTTTATATTTTCTTCTAACTTTTGATCGTATGCATGAATGGTTTCTAGATCAATTCCTGGATGTGTTCCATGACTAACAACTTGTCTCCATCCGTCTAATAAATTTTCTTCATTTATAATACTTATATATTCTTCATTTCTCTCCATACCAATCCCCTTTTATCTCTTATAAAATAAAGTAATTTTTTGAAAAAGTGTTTTTCTTTCCAATACAAATTCGTTCTGCATAACAAGATGCACAATGCTTATAAATCAATACACTGTCTGTTTGAGAATCCCATTTTTCTCCACTACATTCCATTTTTATTTTCTGATAAAAACTTTTAAAATTTGCTTCCGATAAATAAGCTTCAAACACACTGTACTGTACTCGCTGCATATAAGTACTGCATATCTTTTCAATTTTTCTTCTTGCCTTATCACTCGACACATCATAAGCAACCGTATACCATAACTTCATATTTATAATCCACCTTTCCATTTTTCTCATTCATGTATGTTCACATAACATCATTAACTCTTTTCGAAACATCAAAACATCCTCCTCCATTCTTCTTTTCCATATCTTTCCTTCATAAGCCGTTTCATATAAATTTTCCTGAAACAAAACACAGTATCGCTTCATCGCCTCTGCATTCAATTTCATCCCATCTTCATCTAATTCAAATTCTTCCTTTTTTATTATCTTACGACTTAACAAAGAAATTACAAATCGATCTGCAAAAATTGGACGATATGGCTCCATAAAATCCAATGCAAGAGAATCCCTCCCACTTCGTATATTATGTAAAAAACCAAGTTGTACATCAAATGAATAACTACTTAGTATTGTAGAAATCTCATTTTTTAAAAATGTATAAGTCAAATTTAACAATGCATTAATGGGATCATAGGCAGGTCTTCGTACTCTTTTTTGAAAGTCATACTCTTTCAATAATAATGGAAAACATTCAAAATATCTTGCAGCAGCACTTCCTTCGATTCCCATCAATTCTCCAATCGATTTCACCTCATCGATTTTCTGAATATACCAAGTCAACATTTTTTCAATCTCTTTTAACTCGGAAATTTTTCTTCGGTATCGATAAGAATTCAGGCATTTTTTCTGATTCATGATTTTTTGTTTTACAATACTTTTCGCTATTTCCATTCGCTTCTCTTCCTGGAACCATATATCATATTGAGCAATTCGCATTAAAATATTTTTCCCATGTTCAGAAGCAACTCTCCCCTTTAACCTTCCACCTGAACTAAGTAATAAAATGTCAATTCTTCGTTCCATTAATAAAGAAACTGCCTGCATTGTAATTTGGATATTTCCTAATAGTATGATTGTCCGCACATCAATAAGACTAACATCAGAAATCTTTCCTGTATGCTTCCGAACGGTTAAATATTCTCCATTTTTATGAATTCTACAATTTGGTTCACAAATATAAATATTTTTCATTTGCGTAATACCCTTTCATAATTTCATTTGTTGTTTTAAAATGTATCTTTGCATACTGAATCAAATTTTCCTTGCCAATTTTCGTAATTAATGTACTTGCTACAAACTTTACATCATTTCCACATCCTTTTGGAAACATTAATCCTAATTCATTCGAGGTTTTCTCAATCCATTCCAGGTAAGTATAACGAGCTAAAATACTTGCGGCAGCTACAGCTACATACTTTTCTGCTTTTGGCAATATCCGAACTTCTTTTGTCCCATTTATTTCTTTCCGAATCATCTTTTCTTCTGCAAACTGATCCGTAATCGCCAACTGAATTTGAGGTTCTTTTTCCTTGGAAATCGTAATAACCCTACTATGTGCAAAAGTAAGTAATGCATTCAATGTTTTCCCCTCTAGCATATACTTTCCATGCAGTTCATTGTATTTTCTCGGCTCTATACTGAGAATTGTACAGTATTGCGCATATTGAGATAATAATAATTTTGCATACTTTCTTACCATTTCGTCGGACAATTTCTTACAATCCCTGATCCCTTGTTTCAATAAATAATCATCCAATTTTCCATCCGATATAAATGCTGCAACCACAAGCGGTCCAAAATAATCTCCCTTTCCTGATTCATCCGTTCCAACATAACATTCTTCAACCTTTACCATTTGATTCGTTATGTCTGATAAAATCTCATTTATTTTATCACTTATGGACGCTTTCTTTGTAGAAAGCACATAGCTAATCCCCTTTTTAGATAAATACAAATTTACTTTTACAAGTTCATATTCTTCACTTTCTGTTAAAATCTGAATTCCATACGGCAGTTTCTTTTCACCTATAATCGCAATCTTCTCCATTTCCATTCTTCTCTTACATTCGGCTACCTTATCTGCAAACATCTTTTCCGTAATCACAATTTCTCATCCCCTTTTTATTATTTCTTCCTATTTATCTATTAGATTCTGATTGCTAAAAAAGTCTCATTTTTTCCATTAAATTTTCTTTCCTATAATAAAAAATCCCACTGGATTTTCTTCCTAATCTCATTCATTCGGAAGATAGTCCAGTAGGATCTTATTTCTCGTTATGCCATTGCAACCATACATTCTTTTTCACAGAATGCGATTCCATACTTTATGATATTCTTCATTCCTTTGCGCTGGAGTCCAATTGCGTATTTCCGTTCTTCTATCTGCTTTAGGGCTTCCCTGCATCCTTTTTCCAGATTGCCATCATCCGCATATTTTAGCTCAATCACAATCTCAGTCCGATTCGATGTGCAAATCGAAATATCACTGTAGCCTTCACCTAACTCTGCATTGGACTGAATCAGCCAATTCCCCTGACTTTGCAAAAGCCCCAAAAGCATACCATGATAAAAGTTTTCCTTTCGATTTCTTCTTACCGCAGTATCTCTTACACTAATGGAATCCCATAAGTAATCACACAGCATTTCCTCAATCAAAACAGCGTCTCCATCTGGAAATGCCTTACAAAACTTTTCGATCTTGGATAAATCTGCTCTCGATGTTTCTTTAAACCAGTCTTTAACAAGATCAATAAACAGTTCTCTTATTTCTTTATTGGGAATTGTCAGCCGCAGTTGTTTTCCTGACGAACGCCCTCTCTGCGTTAAATATCCAGTTGCAAATAGTACACTCCAAACATTTTCAATCGAATCATCAATCTCTCTATACGTTAATTCTTTTTTTATATTTTTTATAATCGTACCACCATTTACTAATTGCTCAATTTCCGCTTTTGTATTCTTATTTGCTTTCTCAATAAAATGTCGAACCAGATCGTTTCCACTCGTATTTGCCCAATAGTTTTCTGGTTCTGCTTCCCGATCTCTTAACAATATTTGTACATATTTAATTACATCCCATGGACAATAAATCGAAGCAGTTCCAAACTGATATCCATCGTACCAGTCTCGCATTGTATTGTGAAATTCTTCCAATCCATAAAAGCGAAGCAACTCCCTTACTTCATCGTCGGTAAATCCGAAACTATCACAAAAATATGGGTCGGATACTGTCATAACATTTAAATTATTCAATCCAGTAAAAATACTTTCCTTAGAAATTCTCAGACATCCCGTAAGCACAGCAAACTGGAGTGCATCATTCGTCTTTAATGCATTGCCAAATAGATTGCGAATCAGCGAAACCATTTCCTCATAATACCCTCTCTGAAATGCCTTATCCAATGGCACGTCATACTCATCGATTAATAATATCACTTTCCGTCAGAAAGTAAAACCGCATTGCTTCCATCCCAATCACCGAACACAATGCTCCATATGCCTGCCGATAATTTAATCCATCTATGCTCTTCAAACTGATAGAAATCACTGGAAACTGTCCCATATACTGTTCACATAACTCTTTTTCCCGGGAAATATTTAACCCATCAAACAATGTTTTATCACATCCCACTTCAAAAAAGCATTTCAGCATACTCATATTCAGCGTCTTTCCAAAACGTCTTGGACGGATGAATAGATTGACTTCTCCCCAATTTTGCAAAAGTTCCACTACGAGCATCGTTTTATCTACATAATAAAAATTATTTTTTCTGATTTTTTCAAATCCATCAATCCCAATTGGAAGTTTCTTATTCATCTTTTTCACGCTCCTTTTATCATTTCTCAAAATAAATACATAAACAAGGCCTTTTTATTTTTATACATAAAATGGAGTCAATAATAATTGATTTTATTTTATCATAATTTATGAACGGGTACAATTCTATTTTCTAACAAATACTGGAATCCTTTCCAAACTTGCAAGTAAATTCTAAAAAGATTTTTTACCTAATTATACAAAAAAGACATCGATTATAGAAATTTTTTCCATAATCGATGTCCTTCTATATTGTTTTCTCTTTGAATCATTCATCTTATTTTTTACCTCTTTTTGAAAAAGTCCATCCTTCCTTTGCTGCTTTTCTTGCTTTTCTTTCATTCTCTCTTACCTGTTCATAGCACCATCTCGCTTTTCCATAATGATAATCTCCTTCTCCATTTTTCGCCATCGCCCAATGTCTATCAGCATCTCTTTTAAAGCGTTTTGATGTGTGTAAATACATTTCTTCCGGTGTTTTAAAAAATCCCATCTTATTTTTCCTCCTTTTCTTCCAAATAACTTCTCGGAATCTTCAGCCCTGATTTTATAAGGCTT
>DVHN01000060.1 GCA_018712075.1 Candidatus Fimimorpha faecalis | reverse complement strand
TTTCTGTTGGAATATCATTCATTGAGATTCCGAGAAGTTATACCGATTTTGTTAACATTGATAACCTTTTATCCCCTATAATTTATTTATTATAGCATATTTTTGCATTTTCAGCAATTTTTTTCTATTATTTTCCAAACAAATTCGATATGGAATCTTTTTACTTAAAAATGGCTTCTAATAACGCAATACGGAAGCAGCTTTGCAATTTTATATGCAGCTTCCCAGTCTGTTTCTGTATCTACCTGGTTTAGGACTGGTATTGCCCGACTCCTATTTTTTTGATAATTCAAAAGTAATGCGATATCCACAATATCCACAGTATCCGTTATAGACTTGTGCAAAACCGTTACAGCCAGTTCAGGACGGTGAACAACTTCGCAAATTGGCTTACCCAATGCAGAAATACCCGCCACTGCCAATATTAATTCTGTATTGGGCGGAATGACTGGTTCCCGTTCATTTGGAACTTTTAATGGCAGCTGTCTGGAACCATCTGCTTCTACCAGAACGCAGTTCGCTGTCTTCTTTAACTGAGCCAAAAATTCCAATGAAATTCCAGAAAGTTTTTGTGTATTATCCAAATGATTTCCAACTATTACAAATGGATTTTTTTTAAGAGATTCTTTTACTTTTTGGATATCTTCCTCAAACACGCCCCGATCGGGTTTCCATATATGAGTTGTCGTTGTACTAATAACTGTTCGATTTGCTTTGATATATTCTTTCGCAATTTCCGATAAAATTGTAGATTTTCCTCCTGAACCAATTGCCGCAATTTGAATATTATCCACCACGTTCAGCCTAAATGCCTCAAAATATGAACGATATTTTTGAATCTTTCCCCCCTGTACAGTGTATAACGCTGCCATTTTTCTCCTCCGCAATATTGTCTAAATCATAATTTCATATATTCCCTCTGGATGGATTTTGCTTTGTTCTAAAACAGTTAAAACTCTTTCTTTTTCTTCTGGATTTGCTGCCCACGCCAATCCACATCCTGCGGTAATCTGTGTTGGTACTGGAATAAGTCTTCCTGGAGCATTTCGTTGTTTGCAGTAATGTTCTGCTGCCATTGCAGCTACTGTAGTTTCAAATGTAATTACTAGCTTGCGTTGTTTTTTTCTCATGATCTAGTCCATATCCTCGTAAATTAACGTTTTAATCGCCTCGACTCCAACAGCCACTTCTTCTGATGTATTGAAGTTAGAAAAACTAAAGCGCACCGCACCTTGATGTTCTGTTCCCAATGCCCGATGCATCAATGGAGCACAGTGTCCGCCTGCTCTTGTTTCAATTCCAAACCGCTGACTTAATTCATCACTTACTTGAGCTGAATCATAATCTGCAATATTGAATGTCACAATTGCAGCTCGATCCCATCCAGAAAAATCTCCATAGACTTTGATTCCTGGCAAGTCTTTTATCCCATAATAAAATTGTTTCATTAAAGCAACTTCATATTCATGAATTCGCTCGCATCCCTGTTTCAATACATAACGTAACCCAGCATTCAGCCCTGCAATTCCATGCCCATTTAATGTACCCGCTTCCAATGCAGTCGGCATTACATTCGGATGTTCCCTCTCAAACGTCATAATTCCGCTTCCACCGACTTTTAATGGACGGACTGTAATTTTATCCCCTAAACAGATTCCACCCGTTCCCTGAGGCCCGTAGAGGCTTTTATGACCAGTAAAACAAACTGCGCTAATGCAGTCTTCTTTCATATCAATTGGAAATACACCTGCTGACTGGGACGCATCCAAAAGAAACAACAATCCATTTTCACGGCAAAGCTGTCCTACTGCATGAATGTCTATTTTATTTCCAGTTAAATTGGATACATGCGTACAAACAATTGCCCTCGTATTGCTCTGAATATAATGTTCCATGTCACTTACTTCCAATCGCCCATTTTCTCTGCACGGAACAATCGAAACTTCCACTCCTTCTTGTTCTAGCTGATATAATGGACGTAACACCGAATTATGTTCCAATACCGTTGTAATTACATGATCTCCTGGCTGAAGCACTCCTTTTATTACCGTATTCAAACTTTCTGTCGAGTTGGATGTAAATGCTACTTTAGCTGGGTCACTGCAATGAAACAAATCGGCAATTTTTTCCCTCGTGTCATAAATAATTCGAGAAGCCTGAAGGGAAACGCTAGATGCACCTCTTCCGCTATTTCCAAAATTTTGAATTGCCTTGTAAACTGCCTCTGCCACTTCTTTTGGCTTTTGCAGCGTTGTAGCCGCATTATCAAAATAAATCAAGACCATTTCCTCCAATCGTTTGATCAATCACCTATTATACTGAAAAGACTGCTGAAAAGATAATCCAGCAGTCCACAATGATTGTATGATTATTTATTTTCTATCTGTTGTGTTTCTTTTATTTCGTCTTGCACCTCTGACTCGCTTTCCCGAACCTTTGCAATACTTGCCACTGCAACTCCACTTTCTGTATCAATATTAATTAATTTTACACCTGAAGTGTTGCGTCCCAACAGAGAAATATCCGCTACTTTGAGTCGAATTACAATTCCCTCCGTTGTGATAATCATAATATCCTGATTTTCGTTTACTGCCTTTACACCGACAATATTGCCGCTCTTTTCATTAATTCGATAACATTTTACTCCTTTTCCGCCTCTATGCTGACAGGAAAATTCTTCGATTGAAGTCCGCTTTCCAAGTCCATATTCAGAAACAAACAATAAATCGCTTCCCTGGGTATTCAGCTGCATACCTACAACCTCATCACCATCTTCTAAATTCATACCGATTACTCCCATGGAAGTCCTCCCAGTTGCTCTAACATCCGTTTCCTTAAATCGAATACACTGTCCATATTTTGAAACAAGGAAAATATCTTTTTCATCATCGGTTACTTTTACTTCGATTAATTCATCATTTTCCTTTAAATGAATGGCAGCCAATCCAACTTTACGAATATTCGCATACTCACCAAAGTCTGTTTTCTTTACCATACCCGATTTAGTTGCCATAAAAAGGTATTCTCCATCGTTGGATTCTCTGCGTGCAATGATCGCAGTTACCTTTTCCTGTGGCTGAAGCTGAATCAGATTTACGATTGCAGTCCCTCTCGCCGTCCGTCCAGCCTCTGGAATTTCATAGGTTTTTAAACGGTAAACACGTCCGAGATTGGTGAAAAACAGAATATAATGATGCGTTGTTGTGATAAGGAGATCTTCAATATAGTCCTCATCAATCGCCTGCATTCCTTTAATTCCTCTTCCTCCTCGGTTTTGTGCCTTGAAGTTGTCCATGGACATACGTTTAATATACCCCAATTTTGTCATTGCAATGACGGTAGTTTCATCTGGAATTAAATCTTCCGCAGAAAAGTCTTCCTCATCAAATCCGATCGAAGTTCTTCTGTCATCGCCATATTTCGCAGCAATTGCAGTAATTTCCTCTTTAATGACTGCCAACAGACGATTTTCATCGGAAAGAATCGCTTTTAATTCCGCAATTTTTTTCATTAATTCTTCGTATTCTGCCTCTAACTTATGACGCTCTAAACCAGTCAATGCACGCAGACGCATATCTACAATTGCCTGGGACTGTGCATCACTTAAACCATAAGTCTGAATTAACCTAGCTTTTGCTTCTGCAACATTGGCTGCTCCTCGAATGATTTGTATTACTTCATCAATATGATCTAATGCAATGAGTAATCCTTCTAAAATATGTGCTCGTTCCTGCGCTCGATTTAATTCGTAACGGGTTCTGCGAGTTACAACATCTTCCTGATGCCGTAAGTAATATTTCAGCATGTCCAAAAGATTTAAAATCTTTGGCTGATTATCCACAAGTGCAAGCATATTAACGCCAAATGTATCTTGAAGCTGTGTATGTTTCATTAATTGGTTTAAAACAATATTTGGATTGACGTCTCGTCTTAATTCGATACATACTCGTGTACCTTCACGATTCGACTCGTCTCTTAACTCAGTAATTCCATCGACTCGTTTTTCTTTTACCAATTCTGCGATTTTTTCGATTAAACGTGCTTTATTCACCATATACGGCAATTCGGTTGCCACAATGCGGTGTTTTCCGTTTGCCATTGGCTCAATGGAAGTTACTGCACGAACTTTAATTTTTCCTTTACCAGTGCGATAAGCCTGTTCAATTCCCTTCTTGCCCAATACCATCGCTCCAGTTGGAAAATCAGGTCCCCTTACAATATCCAAAATTTCTTCAATATCGGTATCTCTTCCTTCTTGGATTCGATTATCAATAATTTTAACAACTGCTGCAATTGTCTCTCTCAAATTATGAGGTGGAATATTAGTAGCCATACCAACTGCAATACCTGTTGTTCCATTTACAAGTAAGTTCGGAAAACGGGATGGAAGTACAACTGGCTCTTTCTCTGTCTCATCAAAGTTTGGAGCAAATTCTACTGTATCCTTGTTAATATCTGCCAGCATCTCCATGGAAATTTTAGATAAACGAGCTTCCGTATAACGCATGGCAGCAGCACCGTCTCCATCCACGGAACCAAAGTTTCCATGTCCATCTACCAGTGGATATCTCGTTGACCAATCCTGTGCCAGGTTCACTAATGCTCCATAGATGGAAGAATCTCCATGAGGATGATATTTACCCATTGTATCACCGACAATACGTGCACACTTACGATGCGGTTTGTCTGGACCATTATTCAGCTCAATCATAGAATACAATACACGGCGCTGCACTGGCTTTAATCCATCTCTAACATCTGGCAAAGCACGAGATGCAATAACGCTCATGGCATATGCAATATATGACTGTTCCATTGTTTTTTTCAAATCGACATCATGGACTTTGTCAAAAATTGTTTCATCCATTCTTTATTCCTCCATTAATTTATTAAATATCCAGATTGCTGGCATATTTTGCATTTGTTTCTATAAATTCTCTTCTTGGTTCTACTTTATCACCCATCAATGTAGTAAAGGTTAAATCAATTTCTGAGCTATCTTCATCATCAATCATAACCCGCTTTAAAATACGACGTTCTGGGTCCATTGTCGTTTCCCAGAGCTGTTCCGCATCCATTTCACCCAGACCTTTATAACGCTGTATTTTATTATTTTGATCTCTTCCAACTTCTCTCAAAATACTGTCCAGTTCTTCTTCGCTGTATGCATACCATATTTTTTTGTTTTTTTCCAACTTAAAAAGCGGAGGCTGTGCCAGGTATACATAACCTTGCCGAATTAATTCTGGCATAAAACGATATAAAAATGTCAATAATAACGTACTAATATGAGCGCCATCCACATCGGCATCCGTCATAATAATGATTTTATGATAACGCAGTTTTGTAATATCAAAATCATCGTGAATTCCAGTGCCAAACGCCGTAATCATTGCTTTGATTTCCGCATTTGCATAAATCTTATCCAAACGTGCTTTTTCTACATTTAAAATTTTACCCCTAAGTGGAAGAATCGCCTGTGTAGCACGAGAACGTGCTGTTTTAGCAGAACCTCCGGCAGAATCTCCCTCTACAATATAAATCTCACAGTTTTCCGGGTTTTTATCCGAACAATCGGCCAATTTTCCAGGAAGCGCCATTCCATCCAACGCCGATTTTCTTCTCGTTAAATCTCTGGCCTTTCTAGCTGCCGCTCTGGCACGCTGTGCCATAATCGATTTCTCACAGATAACTTTTGCTACGGCAGGGTTTTGCTCCAAAAAATAAGTAAGCTGCTCTGATACAATTCCATCTACAGCACCCCTTGCTTCGCTATTACCCAGCTTTTGCTTTGTCTGTCCTTCAAACTGAGGATCTTCAATTTTAACACTAATAATTGCAGTTAATCCTTCTCGGATATCTTCTCCTGACAAAGCTGGTTCATTTTCTTTTAAGAGCTTATTTGCTCTGGCATATTTATTAAAAGTATTCGTTAAGGCATTTTTAAAGCCAGAAAGATGGGTTCCGCCTTCTGGTGTATTGATATTATTTACAAAACTGTAAATATTTTCTGTATAGGAATCATTATGTTGAAGTGCTACTTCGACAGACACATTATTTTTTATTCCCTCACAGTAAATTACATCTGTATACAATGCTTCTTTGCTTTTATTCAAATATTCTACAAATTCCTTAATACCGCCTTCATAATAAAACGTCTTTTCCTGTTTTTCTTCTCGCTTATCTTTTAAGATAATCTTTAAGCCACGTGTTAAGAATGCCATCTCACGGAGCCTTACTTTTAAATAGTCAAAATCATATACTAATTCTTCAAAAATTTGAGAATCTGGCTTAAAACTAACTTCTGTTCCATGCTTCTCTTTTGCACAATCTCCTACAATTTTGAGTGGATAACTTACCTTTCCTCTCTCATAACGCTGTTGATAAATATGCCCCTCGTTATAAATCACAACTTCTAACCACTCAGAAAGTGCATTTACAACTGATGCACCAACCCCATGAAGACCACCAGAAACTTTATATCCTCCGCCGCCAAATTTTCCACCAGCATGTAAGATAGTAAATACGACTTCTACTGCTGGAATACCTGCTTTTGGATGTATCCCGATCGGAATACCTCGTCCATTATCTTTTACCGTTATAGAGTTATCTTCATTAATTGTTACTTTTATTGTATCACATGCACCAGCCAAAGCTTCATCCACTGCGTTATCCACAATTTCATAGACAAGGTGGTGGAGACCTTTGGCAGAGGTACTTCCAATATACATACCAGGACGCTTGCGGACTGCTTCCAGTCCTTCCAAAATTTGAATTTGACCTGCGCCATAATCATTGCTCATAAGTGTCCTCCTTTATTTTCATTGCAAATTGCAGTTATTAACATCATTTCCTGTTTCACTGCTTCCATTTTCCTTTATTACTGTTCCCTGAACTACATGGAATATATGATCCATGTGAAATCTATGGTTTATAAAATCATCCAGCCCTGTACAGGTAATCATCGTTTGAATTCCCTGCATACTGTCTAATAAATAATTTTGTCTATTTGAATCTAACTCACTTAAAACATCATCCAAAAGCAAAATTGGAACATCTTTGATTTGCTGCTTTACTAATTCAATTTCTGCTAACTTTAATGATAATGCAGCACTGCGCTGCTGTCCCTGTGAGCCAAAAGTACGAATATCAATTCCATTTATGATAAAACGAATATCATCCCGATGAGGTCCTGACATTGTCGTTTTTTGTTTCAATTCTCTGTCCCGATTTTTACAAAGAGCCAATTCTAATTGCTCTGGCTCCGTATCTGGATCATACACCATAATTAATTCTTCTTTTCCTCCAGTCAAATTCCGATGGATAGCTGTCAAGATTGGATTTAATTGGTGAATAAATTTCTCCCGTCTGTGAATAATCGGTTTTCCAAACTTCACAAGCTGTGCTTCCCAGATTTCTAACATAGCAAGAAATTCTTTTTTATCCACAGCCTCCTTTAATAACCGATTTCGCTGTTGCAGTGATCTGTTATAATTTACCAGATCATATATATATAGTTTATCCAATTGACATAACTCTAAATCAATAAATTTTCTTCTTTCAGAAGGACCATTTTTTATAATTTGTAAATCTTCTGGTGAAAAAAAGACGATGTTGACCATCCCAAACAATTCACTCACTTTATGAATCGGAACTCCATTAATCGCAATTCCTTTACTTTTTCCCTTTTTTAGATGCATATCAATCCGATTTTCCATACTATCTCGTTTTGTATACATCTTAATATGTGCTTCATCCTGTCCAAATGCAATTATTTCTCGGTCTTTACTGCCTCTATGTGATTTATTGGTACCGCATAAATAAACCGCTTCCAAAATATTTGTTTTCCCCTGTGCATTATCTCCGTAAAAAATGTTAATGCCTGGATGAAATTCCACGACTAAATGTGGATAATTCCTATAATTTTGTAACTCAATTGACTGAATGACCATTCTATTATCCCACTACTTTACAATTGTTACGGTCTCTCCGTTATAGGTGATAATATCTTGATCATACAGCTTTTTTCCTCGCTGCGTTTCTATTTGACCATTTACCTTAACTTGACCATCTTGAATCACAAGCTTGGCTTCTACTCCAGAATCCACTAAATGAGCCGCTTTTAATGCCTGTCCTAGCTTAATATAATCTTCTCGTAATACAATTTTAGACATATTTACCTCCTAATGCCATGGTGAGCCGTCCTGATCCAATCCATAAAATGACTGTATTTCCACTCGGTGTTTCACAGATATTGGATGGACTACGTGGTATAATCAACAGTTATCCACCGTTTTTTCCACAAATCCCCCACTTATACACCAGGAAGCTGTGGATATCTCACCATTTTACCTATCTTTTTGTGGATAACTTAAAATTATCCATCATTAATATTATATAACAATACGATTTTATTCGCAATGAAGATTTCTGTTTTGATACAAAATTATACGACAAAATTGACTGGAAGAATTAAATACGTATAACTCTCTTTCTCATCCTTAATGAAACATGGCGCTTTTGGATTAATCATATATAATGTTACTTCTTCATCATCAATAACCCGAAGCGTATCAATTAAAAATCTTGGATTGAACCCAATCATAATATCCTTTCCTACTTTATGAATTGAAATTTCTTCGTTCAATGTTCCAATCGTGGATTTTAACTTCACTTCCATCTTATTATCGGATATATTGATGATAATTGGTTTTTTATCATTTTCTTTTACAAGTAATGTCGATCGGTCAATACAGTTTAAAAATTCCTTTTTGTTGATAACCAGTTTCGTATCATAGTCACTATTAAGCATCTGATTAATTCTAAAATATTCCCCTTCAATTAAACGAGATACCACAATTGTCTGGTCAAACTCAAATATAATATGGTTTGGAGTAAAAAATAATGACACTTCACTTTCTGTATCACCAGTTAATATTTTGCTAACTTCATTTAACGTTTTGCCTGGAATAACAGCTTTAATTGGTTCATAATGATCTTTTAACTTGATATTACGAATTGAAATCCGGTGTCCATCTAGGGAAACAAGTTTCATCCTATTTTCATTAATTTCCATTAATTCACCAGACATCATTTTGTTGGCTTCATTATCAGCAATAGAAAAAATTGTCTGCCGAATAATTTCCTTCAATGTAAATTGAGATAATACAACAGGGTTTGTACGCTCTACCTGAGGCAAATAAGCAAAATCCTCTCCTGATTGACCAGCAATCGTAAATTTGGCTTTTTCACATACAATTGTTGTAGCAAAATTCTCATCCACTTCAATCAAGACTTCGTTATTTGGAAGACGTCTTACAATTTCAGCGAATAGCTTTGCTTCCAAAGCTACAATACCTTCTTCTTCGATCGTACCATTAATGGTTGTTTCAATTCCAAGTTCCAGATCATTTCCAGTAATTGTAATTTCACCATCTTGTGCTGTTAACAACACACATTGCAAAATAGGCATTGTTGTTTTAGAGGATACTGCTTTTGAAACAATGGATACACCTTTTTGAAGATGATCTTTTTGGCATATTAACTTCATAATTGTGGATAACTCCTTTCGGTAAAAAAATTAAATTGCAAATGCTATAATAGATATATAGTATATAATATAGTAGTAGTAGTAGGGGTGGTGGATATTGTGGATAACTTCTGGAAGCCTTGAAATTAAAGGAAAAATAGAGTGTTTTTATTGTGGATAACTATGTGGATAACCTGTGGATAATTTGTGGATAACTTCAAAAAAAAATAATTTTACATCCATAATAAATAAGTTATCCACAAGTTATCCACCACTTTATCCACCGAAAAATGGCAGTTATCCACATAGTTATCCACCACTTTATCCTCTGACTAGGGGATAATTTTCTTTTTTAATATCTCAATTGTAGATAATAATGCTTCGTTTGTCGGTAAGTCGTTGGCGATTTTTTCTGCACCATGCAATACAGTTGTATGGTCACGGCGTCCCAACACTTTGCCAATTTGATGAAGGGAAAGGTCGGTCATTTCACGGCATAGATACATTGCAATTTGTCGTGGATAAACAATGCCTTTACTTCTTTTCTGTGAAATTAAATCCGCAGAAGTATACCCAAAGTGTTCTGCTACAACGGCTATAATATATTCAGGTTCAATATCATCGGATTCATTTGGAGAGATTAAGTCTCTTAACGCATTTTCCGCTACTTCTAATGTAATATCTGTCTTATAAAGTTTCGCATAGGCAGTAATTTTAGTCAGAGCACCCTCCAGTTCTCGAATATTGGATTTGATATTGGCTGCAATGTACTGAATAATTTCTGTATCAATATTATAGCCTTCCATCTCTTCTTTTTTTCGTAAAATCGCCATTCTTGTTTCATAGTCAGGCGAAGAAATATCCACTGGTAATCCCATTTCAAATCGAGAACGAAGACGTTCTTCCAATGTTTCAAATGCTTTTGGCGGTTTATCAGAAGAGATTACGATCTGTTTATTGTTCTCATGTAAAAAGTTAAAGGTGTGGAAAAACTCTTCCTGTGTACTTTCTTTACCAATGATAAATTGGATATCGTCGATAAGAAGAACATCGATATTACGGTATTTCTCACGAAATTCCGCAGCGGATACGTTGTTTTTGTTACGTATGGCATCAATCAGTTCGGTCGTAAAACGTTCGCTTGTGACATACATAACTTTCATATTTGGGTCGTGCTTTAGAATAAAATGTGCAATCGAATGCATGAGATGGGTTTTACCTAATCCTACACCGCCATAAATAAATAAAGGATTATAGCGTTCGGCAGGGGATTCTGCAACGGCAAGAGAAGCTGCATGTGCAAATTTATTATTTGCTCCGACAACAAATGTATCAAATGTGTATCTTGGGTTTAAATTTAGATTCATAGAAGCGATAGAGTAACTATCCTGTCCATATAAATCAGAAGAATTCGAACGACCGTTTAAATCATTTGGAAGGACAAATTCTACTTGGCAGTGAAAATCAATAGTTTCTTCAATCATAACTTGGAGCAGACGTTGATATTTCTTTGTCAAATAGTCGATAACGAACTTATCGCTTCCATCGGTAACTACAACTTTAACAAGATTATCCTCTACAGACGCTACTTCCAATGGTTTTATCCACGTATTAAAGGAAACGATAGTAATGTCGTACTCTTCTTTTAGATTTTCTTTAATCTCTTCCCACTTTTCTTTTAATAAATCTATCATGTTTTATTCTGACTCCATTCGTGAAAATCTATCAGGCATATATAAAAATAGGAAATGAATGCAAAAATAGAGTGCAAAAGGGCATAAAAATGCCCCTGAATATATGCCATATATTTTATCATAATATAAATAGATTGATTTTTCAATCAAAATTTAAAAAGCGGGAGGAGTTTGAGGTTGTGTAAAAAAAGTTATCCACCGAGTTATCCACCATTTGTGGATAACTCGGTGGATAACTTAAGAAAATAGTAGTTGTCCACAATCAGTGATTATGATACAATGGTGGATATGGTGGATATAGTGGATAAAACTTTAGTGTAAGAAAATTTATCCACAGAGGTTGTGGATAATATAGTGGATAACTTGAAAAAATACAAATATAAAAATAATAAATAGTGGATATAGTGGATAACTTGAAAAAAATTATCCACTATATCCACAGTCAAAAAAGCTTTTAAAATAAAGAAAAATAGAAAAAGTTAAAAAA
>DVHN01000005.1 GCA_018712075.1 Candidatus Fimimorpha faecalis | reverse complement strand
TAATACTATAATTGTTTAAATCTAGCTTTATAAATTCCTTTTTATAGGATGATAATATTACTTCTTCCTGATCCCATTTATAAATTGCTGAAAGAATTAAATTTTCTAACCCTTCCAACGAAATAATTTGAAAATCAAAGAATTTTATATTTATATAAATAAGACAATTATTATCTGGACAAAACAGTAATAATTCACTAGAGCTACTAAAAGAAGAATAGATCATCAATTCTTGAATTAAAAATAATTTTTTTATTAATTGAAGGTGATTATCAAGTATCATTATTCCAGTATAATCATTATTTATTATTACCCATTTTCCTATTATTTCCATAAAATATATATCATTATTTATTAAGTTAAATTCTTCTACTTTCATTTTATTATTAACTCCATTTTGATTATATCACTGTAGAGATTTTGATTAAATGAATCCACACACAAGATTGGATTTCCATTTATATCTTTTTTTATTTTATCAAAGTGTACTCTTACTTATAGGGGTGAAAGAATCCTCGGCTGAATAGGCAAAAATTATGTCTTTATCCATTTATTTATATAGTATCTATTAGGATTTTCTCGAATTCTTTGCCGATAATCTGCTATACTACCTCGATTAATAGATCTATAAGTATTTGCATCTATGGTTCCATCATCTTCCCAGTTACAATACGGACAAATATCATATCCAGTTTCCTCCATTGGATTATATCTTTCCGTCAATGTCCTAAATCCACAACAAGGACATGGAAACAATACTTCAATTTCTCCGCAAACTTCAACCTTATATCCTATAATACTCTGAATAATTTCTGACAAAAAGCCATTACTTACACCTTGAAAATCGGTATCTATTTCTTTTTCTTTTATACTATTTCTCCATTAATCTTCAGAAAAATACTTGGATAAATCTACCTTTTTTTCAATTATATTTTGTACTTCAACAATTAAATTAATTGCATCCTTTCTAGATATTTTCTTCATTATAACTCACCAGTCCTTTTTAAACTTTCAATAACAGCAGCATTTTCACGTTTGTCCCATTTATAATAAAAACCGTAAATCCACTCCCTGGAATACTAGTTGTAAATCTGGATGTCCTTCAAATATATACAACATACTGTCTAAACTAGTTTCGATACCTGATATTTCATATCGTACATTGAACTTTTTTCACTGATAGATGCTATGTATTCCCATATTATCCAACTATTAACCACATATTTACATCATCGTACCTGACTACTTTTAATTGTACATATTGATTTAGCTGCAATTTTTCTTTTCCTTTATATACTGCAATATAATCTTTTCCTTTTATAATCGCTCCCTGCGGATAAAAATATTTACACATTCCTTTTATATGTTTTCCTATAGGATATCTAATTTTAATTTGACTCCATATGAGAAGATAATCACTTATAACTAGATTCCAAATAGAATCAAAATCCTTCTTTGTCAACCAAGTAGTTTTGCCTTCTAAATTGTTTTCATCAATAAACCCTTCTGCTAAACAATCTTCTAGACATGAAATATGAATTTTTTTAAATTCATCAATAACAATTTGTCGATTAGCATATCCATCTATCCCAATTTCTATCCAAAATTTTTCAATCTCTGTTTCTACCAGCAGATACTTCATAAATTTTCTCCTTTAAAACAGGAATTTTAACATTTTCTATTTCCTAAAGTATGTATAATCTGCCTCCTACAATTAATTAATGGAAAAATTTCTCCGATGCTTTATCAATTGAATTTAATAATCCTCATCCGAAGCAAATTCCTTATATTCGCTGAATTTTTGAATCCATCCATCCTCGGTATATAATTCTCCTGATAACCCATCACTTACTTCTTTTAAATCTACTCCTTGAAATATCAGCTGTAATTCTGGATCTCCTTCAATCATAAACAACATACTATCTAAACTACAATCTACAATTTCAAGAATCAACTCTTTTAAAACTTCAATTTGCTCCTCGTTTAGTATAGCTATTTTTTTTTTGATTAATTGTGCTGCTATTCCCTTTCTTTTCCCATCAATGCTTTCATTCATTGAATTTATTACGTTATCCCTAACTTCCTTTATTAATATTTTTCCAAATTCATTTAAAATATCTTCCATTGTTACTCCTCCAAATTTACTTCCTTTCCAGCTTCCAAAGAAGACTCATAATTCAAACCATTATCACACAAAATACAATTGTTTTTATCATTTACTAACTTGTTTATAACAAAAGAGTGACAGCCTTGAATGTTTAAAACCACCACTACAAATATTATTTGTGTTTTTCAGAATCACTTATTACCGTATCATCTTTTATGATATATTCACTAGGTATTTTATTTGCCAACCAAACTTTTTCATTCCCATAGTAAAACTTTACACCATCTTCCCAAGCTTGCTTCGCATCAATTTTCAATATAACTGGTTTCTTATCATGCCTTTTCGCTACATTATATGCAGTTTCCATATCCTGCGATAAATGAACATATTGTCTTCCTTGAGACAACAATCCTTTTTCTTCAATAGAACTTAGAAATCTTCTGGCAGTTCCATGATATAATATATCGGGTGGTGTTTTCATTTCTTTAACAATTTTCAACAGAATAGAATGTCCATAATAGGCTCTTATTTTTTCATTCGATATCTCATACCGTTTTTTTCTGACTGTTCAACCATTCTGACCAAATCATCTCTCCATACATCTTTCCACTTTTTATTTTTGTGTAATGCAGTTAACAATTGTTCGATTGACACCCATCCTTCATTATATAACTTCTCGGAATCTTCAGCCCTGATTTTATAAGGCT
>DVHN01000059.1 GCA_018712075.1 Candidatus Fimimorpha faecalis | reverse complement strand
TAAATTCCTACTATTTAATGTTTTACTTATATATTATCAGTCTTTTTGCTTTTATAAAACTAATATCATTTTATAAAACTTTCGACAAAAAAGAAAACTTTTTTAATTTATATAACGGAATATTTTTCTCTAATTAGTTACCATCCCTCATTCTATTTTGTATAATATACTAGATATTATAGGAATTTCATTTCAAATATTTCTCTATTTTATTATATCTTTATATCTTCTCATTTTACTTACAATTAATTTTCTATTTTATTTTTTTCTATTTTCCGTTATAATATAAGAGTGAGAAAATTTAATGAATTCAAGGAGGAATTTCGTATGGGCGGAATCTTTGGCGTGGCATCAAAGAAAAATTGTGTCATGGATGTATTCTTTGGTACAGACTATCATTCGCACTTAGGCACTCGTCGTGGAGGTATGGCCGTTTATGGTCCTACTGGTTTTGATCGTGCTATTCATAATATTCAAAATTCTCCATTTCGTACTAAGTTTGAAAGGGATGTAGAAGAATTTGAGGGACACTTAGGAATTGGATGTATTTCTGATTATGAACCACAACCACTACTTGTTCAGTCCCACTTAGGCAGTTATGCACTTACAACCGTCGGTAAAATCAACAACTTGGACGAATTAGTGGAACATTCTTATGAGAACGGCTGCTCCCATTTCCAAGAAATGAGCGGAGGTAATATCAACCCAACTGAATTAGTAGCTTCCTTAATTAATCAAAAAGACTCCATCGAAGAAGGCATTCGTTATGTCCAGGAGATGGTTGACGGATCTATGACTCTCTTACTTATGACTTCCAAGGGAATTTATGCAGGTCGTGACCGTCTTGGACGAACTCCATTGTTCATTGGAAAAAAAGAAGACGGCTTTTGCGTTTCTTTTGAAAGTTTTGCCTACTTAAATCTTGGTTACTCAGATTTTAAGGAACTTGGTCCTGCTGAAATTGTATATATTACTCCAGAAAGCGTTGAAACATTACTTCCAGCATTAGAACCAATGCGAATTTGTTCTTTCCTTTGGGTATACTATGGTTATCCAACTTCCACCTACGAAGGGGTTAATGTGGAGCAAATGCGTTATAATTGTGGTGATTTACTCGCCAGACGTGATGATGCAAATCCAGATATCGTCGCAGGTGTCCCTGATTCTGGTATTGCCCATGCAATTGGTTATGCAAATCGCTCTGGTATTCCATTCGCACGTCCTTTTATTAAATATACACCAACTTGGCCAAGATCTTTTATGCCTCCAAAGCAAAGTGATCGTAATTTAATTGCCAAGATGAAACTAATTCCTGTAGATGCTTTAATCCGTAACAAAAGTCTCTTATTAATTGACGACTCGATTGTTCGTGGAACACAGCTTCGTGAAACCACAGAATTTTTATATCAAAGTGGTGCAAAGGAAGTTCATATTCGTCCAGCATGTCCACCTTTATTATTTGGATGTAAATATTTAAACTTCTCCCGTTCCAACTCTGAAATGGATCTAATTACTCGCCGTATCATTCAACAACGTGAAGGCGATCACGCTGAAGAAATGTTACAAGATTACGCAAATCCAGACAGCGACAACTACAAAGAAATGATCGAAGAAATCCGCAAACAATTAAATTTCACAACTCTTCGTTATCATAGACTGGACGACTTGATTGCGTCCATCGGTATTTCTCCATGTAAACTTTGTACCTACTGCTGGAATGGACAAGAATAAACTATATTTATTTTTCCTATCAATTGAAACAATAAGACCTCTGAATTTTATGGTTTCTTGTATCATGAATTATACAAAATATCATAGCTATTCAGAGGTCTTTTATTTATATAAGTGATAAATGACATTCACTCAAAACATCTTTAAGTGAATTTCGCCGATTGCCTTTCCTCCAGACTACAGACGCTTCATAATTGCATCTCTTTCTGCTTCATATCCTGGTTTTCCAAGCAACGCAAACATATTTTTCTTATAACTTTCTACGCCTGGTTGATTAAATGGATTTACTCCTAATAAGTATCCAGAAATACCACATGCAAATTCATAGAAATAGAATAACTGACCCAAACAGAATGCATCTTGTTTTGGAACATGTACCATTAAGTTAGGAACTTGTCCATCTGTATGGGCAACAACGGTACCCTTCATTGCACATTTATTAACAAAATCAACCGTCTTACCAGCTAAATAATTCAATCCATCCAAATCAACTGGCTCTTCATTAATAGTAACTGTTTCTCTAGACTCTTCCATAGAAATAACTGTTTCAAACATAATACGAGCACCATCTTGGATAAACTGTCCCATTGAATGCAAATCTGTTGTCAAATCTACACTTGCAGGGAATAAACCTCTTTGATCCTTACCTTCTGATTCACCATAAAGTTGTTTCCACCATTCTGATACATAGTGAAGACTTGGCTCATAGTTAGCAGTTACTTCCACGCTCTTTCCTTTTCTAAGGAAGATATTACGCAAAGCTGCATACTGTAAGGAATTATTTTCTTCAAATGGAGCATTCAAAGCATTTTCTCTTGCAAATGCTGCTCCAGCCATTAAAGCATCGATATCCGCTCCAGAAGCTGCGATTGGCAATAAACCAACTGCTGTTAATACAGAAAAACGTCCTCCTACATCATCTGGCACTACAAAAGTCTCATATCCTTCTTCTGTTGCCAGTTTCTTCAAAGCACCCTTTGCTCGATCTGTTGTAGCATAGATTCTCTTGGCAGCTCCTTCCTTTCCATATTTCTTTTCTAACATTTCTTTAAAAATACGGAATGCAATTGCTGGTTCTGTTGTTGTACCAGATTTAGAAATAATATTGACTGAGAAGTCTTTGCCTTCCAACAAATCACATAAATCTTTCAAATAAGTAGAACTAATACTATTACCTACATAATAAATTTCAGGAGCTTTTCTCGCTTCTTTCGACAGGTTATTATAGAAGCTATGATGTAAAAATTCATTTGCTGCTCTTGCTCCTAAATAAGATCCTCCAATACCGATTACTAACAATACATCCGAATCGGATTGAATTTTTGCTGCTGCTTCTTTGATTCGTGCAAATTCTTCTTTGTCATAATCAACTGGAAGATCAATCCATCCAAGGAAATCATTTCCTGCCCCTTCTCTGGAAAGCAATAATTCCTTTGCATCCATTACTAACTTTTTCATGTTTTCCACTTCTTCTGCGGAAACAAATCCACTTACTTTAGAGTAGTCGAATGTTAATTTGTCCATTTCTGTTTTCTCCTTTTTATATAGTATTTATTATAGTCCCCAATCCAATGACTTCGGCTTGCGCTTTTGAATAAAGGACCACGGCTCTTTGAATGGACCGTACCATTTTCTAACAGTTTTTCTCAGTTTTTTTATCCGTTCTTTCTAAAATTCCCCTGAAATTCGTCTTAAACTGAAACATTTAGCATGTTTATTATCTGTTAAAACATGGATTTTGTTTGATATTTCTATTATAACGAATTTACACGATTATATCAAGTCAAATATTCCTTAATTATGTCCTCAATTAATCGTTCTTCTTTTGGCGTTAGTTTCTTTTCTCTTCCATTTTCCCCCTCTTTTGCTACTGCAATCTGTGCCAGGCTCTTTTTCAAAGCTTCTGTCTGATCAATTTCTGATTTCTCCTTTATATTACCACGCAATACTTTCTTTTCTCTGTTTTTTTTCATAAAAATATCATCTTTAATTGCCCCCTTGGTCATAATCTTTCCTTCACTTCTCTCCTCTGCTAATTCCTGGGGAGTACGCACGACCAATACATTCGTAAGATAATTACAGAGAGAAGAAATTAGCGATTCTCTCTTTGTTTTCGTATCCACTATACTATCAACTAAGACCATGCTAATCGCTAAAATCGTTCCAATTGAAGCTTGCATCACTACTGTTTTTACTTCTGCCTCATATAAAAAACTCAAAAGCGAAGCACAAAGCCCTATTACAAATACAAAAAGACTACAATTTAATGCGATATTTTCTAACTTTCTAATACAAAAGGCTCCTTTTTTATATCCACTTACATTTTTTTCTACAAAAGCTAATACATTATGTACACCTACGTTCATTCGATAAGCTGTCTCATATTTTGTTTTCAACTGTCTAAGTTGTCTATCTTGAGCAGTTGTAAGGTTGTCCGACTGTCTAATTAACCTTCTATAAATATGATTCACACCTAATTTTCCAATTACTCCCACTACACATATCGCAGTCATTATGTAAAGTACAAATCCCTTTTCTAAAAATGATAACATACTTTCATCCTCCTTCTTCGCTTTTACCGGTTCAGCTAACACTGATTATATATGAAACTATTATTCTGACAATGAGAAAACATCGGATTTTTCTGACAATTTATCTCCATTCATATAATTTCTCAACTTCATTTTTCTGACACTTCCTGTTGTATAAACGTTAGTTCTTGTTGAAATAATTATATCTTTCTTTTTTTTTGACGTATAAAATTTATTCCTTATCCGTATTTTCTTTCTTGATGTTTTTAAATCAGCGCATATATTATAAACTAGACATAAAAATTGGTTTATGCTATACTTCTTAAGAAACAAACTTACTATATCACATGCTGTAATTAGCTGGACCAATGATTTTCGTATGCTCAAACTACAACCCATCATTATCCATCTATGGCATATAATAACGGCATAAAAGTTTATGTCTTTTTACAAACAAACAGGTAAACTTATATTCGGAAAGGCTTGGTGAAAATTATGAAGACATTTAAAACATCTGGCGTATGCTCCAGACAAATCGAATTCGATGTAAAAGATGGAATCATCAGAGAAGTTCGTTTTGTTGGAGGATGCAGTGGAAATACACAAGGAGTAGCTGCTTTAGTAAAAGGAATGAAAGTAGAAGATGCAATTGCTCGCTTAGAAGGAATCCGCTGTGGACAGCGCAGTACCTCCTGTCCAGATCAGCTTGCCAGAGCATTAAAAACGGTTCAAGACGCCTAAGAACGATTAGGAGGTAGAAATGAAAAAAGTATTATTAACTGGCGGTGGTACCGCTGGACATGTAACTCCAAATATTGCCCTTCTTCCAGGACTTCATGAAGCTGGTTTTGATATTCATTATATTGGCTCTTATGAAGGTATGGAACGCAAATTGATTGAGCACGAAAATATTCCATATACAGGCATTGCCACAGGCAAGTTTCGCCGTTACTTAAGTCTAAAAAATTTGACTGATCCGTTTCGTGTATTAAAAGGATATTCTGAGGCATTAAAATTTATTAAGGATTATAAACCTAATGTTTTATTTTCCAAAGGTGGGTTTGTATCCGTTCCTGTCGTTTTAGCAGCTAAAAAGTGCCATGTTCCTATTATTATTCATGAATCGGATATGACACCTGGACTTGCAAACCGAATCTGTATTCCTGCTGCTGCACGAGTATGCTGTAACTTTCCAGAAACGATGCAGCTCCTACCTGCACAAAAGGCTGTTTTATCTGGTTCACCGATTCGTAAAGAGCTTTTAACAGGAAATAAACAAGCTGCATTAGAATTTACAGGACTCAATGATAAAAAACCTATTTTAATGATGATGGGAGGAAGTACTGGTTCCAAAGTTATTAACGAGACGCTGCGTAAAATTCTTCCAAAGCTTCTAAAAGAATTTCAAGTGATTCATCTCTGCGGTAAGGGAAACTTAGATTCCACATTAATTCAAGAAGGTTATTGCCAATATGAGTATATCTCTAAAGAGTTAAAAGACTTATTTGCCGCTGCCGATATCGTACTATCCAGGGCAGGAGCAAATGCAATTTGTGAACTTCTGGCATTAAAAAAGCCCAATATTCTCGTTCCTCTTTCGGCAGCAGTCAGCCGTGGCGACCAGATTTTAAATGCAGAATCATTCCGCAAACAAGGATTTTCTTATGTATTGCAGGAGGAAAAAATGAATGAAAATAGTTTAATGGAAGCAATTCATCAAACTTATGAACATCGTTCTGAATATGTTGATGCAATGTCCCATTCTAATCAATCCAACGGAGTTGACATTGTCTTAGATCTCATTAAGCAATTAGCCACAGATTAATCATCAATTATAGAAAATTTTACTATGTATTATATATGGCATACCTAATCTGTATTTTTGTATGTTTAGGTAAGCTGTAAGGCTGTTAGAAATAAAAAAGAAAGGAAAATTCATGCAAATCATTCTTTCAGTCTTCGATTTGCGCTTTTCTATAATGTAGAGATCTCACAGATCTACTTTATTGAAAAGCTTGGTATCAATATGGCTCAATTAAAAATACCTGAAAATTACCAGTCTCCTTTAACGATTCGTGAGACTGAAATCGCTATTAAATACGTAAAAGATTATTTTGAACGAGAGCTCGCAAATCAATTAAACCTTACCCGTGTATCTGCTCCACTTTTTGTAGTTCCAGAAAGTGGTCTAAATGACACACTAAATGGAGTAGAACGTCCTGTTTCCTTTGGTGTAAAAGAACAGAATGATCGTCCTGCTGAAATTGTACATTCACTTGCTAAATGGAAACGTTATGCATTAAAACGCTATGGATTCCAACACGGTGAAGGATTATACACAGATATGAATGCCATTCGCCGTGATGAAGACACCGATAATATCCATTCTATTTTTGTAGATCAATGGGATTGGGAACGAATTATTGATAAAGAAGAGCGTAATGTAGAAACTTTAAAATCCATTGTTCAACGTGTATATGATGCCCTTCGTTACACAGAGCAATTTATCTCTGAAAAATATGGATATATCCATTTACTTCTTCCAAAAGATATTTATTTCATGACGACACAAGAACTCGAAGATATGTATCCAAATCTTTCTCCCAAAGATCGTGAATATGAAATCTGTAAATTAAAAGGTGCTGTGTTCCTAATGCAAATTGGAGATAAATTAGCATCTGGAGAAATTCATGACGGGCGTGCACCTGATTATGACGATTGGAGTTTAAATGGCGATATTCTCGTTTACTATCCTGTATTGGATATTGCTTTGGAATTGTCTTCTATGGGAATTCGTGTCGATGAAGAATCTTTAACAAGGCAATTAGAAATACGTGGATGCAGTGAACGTGCAGAACTTCCTTTCCAAAAGGCTCTTTTAAATCATGAACTTCCTTATACAATTGGAGGAGGTATCGGTCAATCTCGAATTTGTATGTTTTTCCTTCGTAAAGCACATATCGGAGAAGTTCAGGCCTCTCTTTGGCCAGCAGATATCGAAAAACGCTGTGAAGAAGCTGGAATTTACTTACTTTAAAAGCATCGTCAATGGCCAGATGGTTCGGATTACTATTCCCTGGGCTGACTGGACATTGACTTTTATATCATTGCCCATAACAAAGGCAGAAACATTTACTAAAAAGGTGATAGAATGATACACAAACAATTGGACTATTATCTAACGAATCATGGATGGAAAAAAATCAATACAAATATCAAAGAGTTTACACTCTATTCCATTCAAATAAATCAGCAAACTTACGGAATCAGTATTTTAGACGATTGTGCTGGCTTTTTAACTCATCCACTATTGTTAGAGCATTTATTAGAACAAACTGAACCTTTATTTTCTAACACTCCATATCCATACCAAACGCTTTGTATTGTCTTAACCAACCATCCGTCACGTACAAAGACAATGATAGAAGGAAATCATGCAAAATGGCTGATTGATGTTTCATCCAGTAAATTGATTATTTTTGAAAATCAACCTTCTGAGTTTCTCAATTTCCATTCTATAATAGAACAGCTTTGTAATCCACAAGCAACCTCTACTATAACAACTAGCGCAAAAATTTCTATTTTTTCTTCTATTAAGCAAAAGCTTTCTATTTTTTGGAAAGCAAATTCAGTAGTAAACTTTACCATTATTTTATTAAATATACTCGCTTTTCTCGTAACTGAGATAATTGGAAATACGCAAAGTCCTTCTTTTATGCATCTTTGTGGTGCGATAAGCAGTTCGGATCTTTTTCTATCCCATGAATATTTTCGAACTATTAGCAGTATTTTTTTACATTTTGGAATTCAACATCTGCTTAGTAACATGATTGTACTTTGGGCACTTGGTACTTCTCTGGAACGATTGATTGGAAGTATTCGCTACCTTGCCATTTATCTTATTAGCGGCATTGGAGCTAATATTATCTCTATGTTATGGTATTGGCATAACGGAGAATATTATATTGTTTCCGCAGGAGCATCTGGCGCCATATTTGGTGTAGTAGGCGCTTTATTATACATTGTTCTCCGCAACAAAGGACATGTTCATGGAGTGAGCAGCCGACAATTAATCTGGCTTTGCATATTTACATTTGCCCATGGTTTATTAAGTATGGGGGTGAACAATAGTGCTCATCTTGCAGGTTTGTTCATTGGTATATTTTGTGGTATCATCTTTTACCGACATAAATGTAATTAGAGAAAGTGGAAGTTTTTTACAGAAAACATTTTGTAAGAAACTTCCACTCTATTATATCTCTCAGTTTTCTACTGGCAGTGTTTTCGGTAATGTGATTGTCATTGTTGTCCCCTTTCCAACTGCGGAATATACGGTAATATGTCCCCCATGTGCATCAATAATTCGTCTCACTACTGGAAGTCCTAACCCTGTTCCTCCTGGCTTGTATGTAACAAATGGCTCAAAAATATGTACCAGTTTTTCTGTTTCTATTCCACACCCGTCATCTTCTACTGAAATTCGAATGGTCTTCTCATCCGTCGTCAATGTTACATTTACAATTCCTTTCTCATCGATCGCCTCAAGTGCATTTTTTATTAAATTTAAAAACGCTTCATACAACTTTGTCTTATCTGCATAAATTGCAGGAATATCACTCTGACAACGAAATGTTAATATTTTTTCTGTATTTTCTGTTAATGGAAGACATGCCTGGTAAGTATCCCTTAATAGCTTGTATAAATCCACCTTTTGACAATCTAATCTTATACTATTATTATAATCATTCATTTGATTTACAAACGAAAGCATATAACTACAGTCTTTTTTTACTTCTCTCCAATATTTATACATCATAATTTCAGGATGCGATGTTTCTAAAAATTGCAGTGAACTATTCATTAATGTTAATACATTTCTTAATTCATGTGAGATATGCGATAAAAAGATGGTTTGATTTTCTTCCATTTCACTAATAATCTCTGCTGCATTTGGATTTTCTTGCTTTAGTTCTTGTACTCTTAATGATAAATCATCTAGCCACATAGTATTCCTCCCAGTTCTTTCTATGCTTTTACAACATTCTTATTTCACTTCATTGAATCATCATTAGTTTAGCACAAAGGAAAAATCTTAGAAAAGAAAGATACTGTGACAGCATCTCTATTATTTTTTAAAAATGTTGTCAGAAATTATACACTTCATTTCTCCATTACATAAGAATGCTTCTCTCAACCGTAATTATTTCTGCTTTATAATTAAATGGAACTTTTTATGTAACTGTGTTATAATTAAAATTATCATTTTAACATAGAACGAATTACATTCGTTTATTTAGGAGGTAGTTTAATGGAAAACTGTATTTTTTGTAAAATAGCATCAGGAGAAATTCCTTCTCAAACTATTTATGAGGATAATCAATTTCGTGCAATTTTGGATCTTAGCCCTGCATCTAAAGGACATACTTTAATTCTTCCTAAGAAGCACTTCAAGGATGTTACAGAATTAGACGAAGATTATGCTGCTGCTATTCTTCCTCTTGCATCTAAAATTGGACAGGCTATGAAAAAAGAACTTGGATGTACTGGATTTAATCTTGTTCAAAATAATGGCGAAGCTGCTGGTCAAACAGTGATGCACTTTCATATGCATATTATTCCAAGATATGCTAACGGTCCTAAAATGGTAGATTGGACACCGAACGAATCTAATCCAGAAGAACAAAAGCAGCTTGCAGAAATTCTATCTAAGGCATTACAATGACTTATCCAATTGTCAACTGCCCATTCACTCGCTACTGGGTAGTTGACAAGATGATTCATTTCTCAAATCAGGCGATTCCTGCCATTGGAAAACAAACTCTATTCATTTTCTTCATCAAAATACCATCTTTTTATAATAATAAAGTTTACACCTAATACAAACAGTAAAATCCCCATACAAATCCATGGATATTTCGCCCACATTTTCTGAATTGGAATAATTTTCCCACTAAATATTATAATAACGAGTAATAAAGTAAGAAATGGCACTGCCATCCATATCTTTTCTGCACTCACCATCTTTTTACTTAAAACAAATGACTTACATTTTTCTCCCTTTGAATATTGTTTTTCCAACTTTTGATCTGTTTTGGGTATATCTAATTGTTCAGGAACATTCCAATCTTGTTTCTCTTCTGGGATTGGATTTTTTAGTGGAATATACGGGTCTTTTTCCTTATCTTCTAAGGTTTCCTCTTGTTTCTCACTTTCGGATCTTTTATCTGCACATTTTTTTATTTTAGGATCAAATTCTTTTTCTCTTTTCTCATATTTCCATTCTTCTGGCTCTTTTTGCTTCATTATCGTTTGTATTCTCTTTAAAGAAATTATATCGTTTAAACTTTCCTGAAACAATCCATATGCCAGGAACACTGCTTCTGGATCTCTATGGTCAATTTTTTTAAGAATCAGTTTCACCAAAGACTGTATTTCATCCCTATTCTTCCCGTTCATTGGAGGATAATAGCAAAACGATACATCCCACGTTTCTACTTCAATATAAATATATTCTTGATCTAACATTAAACATTGTTCTGATAAAAGATAACATTCCAATTGACCTATCGTATCAGAAAGCGCTTGCATTAGTTTTTTTACTTGATAATAACTTAACCTATTTTCTTCCAGCCATTTTCCAAGCTGCTGTTTTCCTGATATCTCATAATAATACTGCAATTGACTGTCTACTTGTTTTACCCGAACTGGCAGTAATCCTAGTATTTCATTTCTCTCTAGCATTTGGACTTGATAGTCCATTTCCTGCTGTTGTTCTTCTGATAATATCATATAGCTTTCACTCATATCTTCCACATAGATGATATTCATCTTTACCTCCTGAATACTGTTAAACTAACCTTACCATTATACAGCATAAATCTTCTCTAAATTTTCATCGTTTTTTACAACTAGAAACTCACACTTTTTTCTTACTCATGATTCATCGTTTTTTACTCCTCTGCAAATACGAATCAATTCTTCCGATTCTTTATCTTCAAAACTCATTTTATTGGAAGTATTCAAGCTTTTGGCTCCTAAAATTATTTGAATCCATTTACCTGGAAAATGCGTTTTTAATTGATATTCTACTTCAATCTTTTCCCTTTTTACATTTACCTGAACTTGATCTAAATTAGAGATTAACAATGTTTCTTCCAACAGCTCCCTTATTTGTTCTATTGACTCGTCTCCTTCATTACTATAAAACAATCTCCATAATATACTTTTATTTGACCATTCTTCCCAATGAATTTCTCCATCAACTCGATCCGAGCATTCTATCACCCATCGATTTTCTCTCTTCATAGTTTCCGTCATAATCAACTCCGCCATATAATAATCATAGACATAAAATCCCATATAAACAATTCCCAGCATAATGCAAATGATAAAACACATAATTAATGAAGCTTCTACTGTATAACTGCCTTCATTCATTCTTTTTCCTTTCTATCTAAGCTTTTCTATTCGCTTTATGGTTATAAACTATTTTCAACTTGACAAAAACCGAGTCCCTTCCAGTATAATGTATGCGGCTGTTACAAATGGAATAAACGGAATCCTATAATCTCTTCCTTTTCTCCTAACTATTATAAAATAGACAGAAATTATACTAGAAAGTATTAATGAGAAAAATAATAATGAAATTCCATCCCAAAATCCAATCCACAATCCTAATATTAAAAATATGATTCCATCTCCATACCCAATCCTTTGATTAGAAATTTTAGCAGCCACCAATAATGTCACTCCAATTATCATAGAAAATAATATCGCTTCTAGCTTTTGTTTTTTCCAAAAAATCTGGTAAATCATTGCACTTATCCCAAATACTACTGTCCACCAAATAGGAATCGTTTTTGATTTTAAATCCGTAATTGCACATGGTATTAGAAAGACTATTATCACTCCATTCACCATTGATTTTTTCTCCCTTGTATTTTCTATTGCTGCTCTTGCTTACATTTACTGCATTGTGGCAACCCATTGATCTGTGATAATAATATGGAACGGATTCCTCTCGTAAGACCTGGACAAGTGGCACGGTAATGATAGCGATCTCCATATTTGGTAATATATACCGATTGTCCTGGCTTCTTCTTTGAACAAAATTCACATAGATAGTATTTTCCTCCTGATTCATTCCTTTTCCATTTCAGATCTTCATAAGTGACGGTATCAACATTTCTCTTTAGATAGCTGCACTCTAAGTTTGTATGATATACCGTTCCATTGGTAGTAACATACACGATTGGTTCCTTTTTCTCAGCCACTTCCTCTGTTCCTATCCACAATCTCCTCCTACATCTCTGTGTAATCCATAATTGATTTGTATTGAGAATTGGAGAAAATGGAGAAATATTATAACTCAATATTAAATCTACAAATTCTTCCTCTAATGAAATATTAGATCCAATTAAAAAAATTCCTTCGCTTCCATTTTTAATACAAGAATGATCCAAATAATCTTTTCCTGCTAGTTGAATAATTTCATTCTTAACTGATGCAAACGTTATCCCATCTATAATCCATTCCGCAATTACTTGATTTAATCCTGTAATATCTTCTTTTATTAGTTTTTCCGCATAACTGTATGTAGCTATTTTCTCTGCCGTTGTTTCTAACGCATTTTGCAGCTTTGTCTGAATATGTATGACCTGTCCTAGTGAAATAACACCAATCATTACAAAAATAAATATCGGCAGTACAATGGCAGCTTCCACAGTTAACGTTCCAGAGATGAGCAAGGATATTCTCTCCTCGTTTCTTAAAAACTTTATTTTAAGATTTGCACTGGTACTTGGAGAGTAGTATTTTTTTTGCTGATATTTTCGAATTATAGTTCTGGATTTGAAATAAGATAGAAAACGAGAAGAGAACATTCTTACTCACCTCCTTAATAACTTCTGCCAATAGCAGTAACAATACGATATTGCCGTTGATTCATAGTATTTCTTACTATTGGTATCATTAAAAATAGTTGATTTGCTGTAGCTTCCACATAAATCTCAGCCGCATAAACGTAATTCTGCATTTCAAAATCAGGAGAGATTTGTCTCATATTTTGTTGTATTACATCCATAGTACGATAATATTTTTCTGTTTTGTTCATCATTAAAAGTAAAATTCTAATATAATCTTCATAAAAAATTCCATCTTCATCTTCCACTTCTTCTTGTTTTATTCCATTAAAAAAATCAGTCAATCCTTCTATTCCTAACTGCCAGTTTTGTTCCGTCTTTACTAATGCAACTTTTTTCCCATTTAATAAACGTCTTACATCTAATAACGATTCGGCATATGCCCAAACACCTACAATTACAAATTGAGCTGCTGTTACAAGCGCTGGAATCATTGTCCACCCTACAATTGCTGTCGCTAAAGTAAGTGCCGATTCCATCTTAGACGCTGATGCAAAAATATGTGCTGCGTTTAATCCTTCTCTGATCCATAATAACCGATTCACACAAGTTTTTAAATTTTCATCATCCGACTCTTTTCCAAACAGTATGTATTCTGTCTCATATTGGATTCCTGATTTTTCTTTATTTGAAGTAAAGTTAGAACAATATTCCAGCACATATTCTCCATATAAAACCATTCGGGCAGCTTCTTCTGCTAAATTTTTATTTTCCCATTGCATTTGAGTCACCGATGTTGCAGATGGAAGTGTTTCTTTTTGTACTTTTATTGCTGAAAGAGAAACTCCTGACGGGATAATCAATTTCCAAAAACCATTTTTCTTAATTTCTTCTGCCTGATGAATAACACTTTTCTCAATGGATTCTTTGTACCGCTCTGAATCAAACTCAGGCTGTGATTCCATTGTTCCTTTTTCGGAATGATTTGCCTCCTTTATAATATTATGTTCCAGTGGCTTTATCATAGCTTGATTGGTAATCGTTCCATTTTCCCATGTTGCTTCACTCAATGTTTTCTCGGCATCTTGAATCCGTTCTTGTTCGCTTCCTCCTTTTTCAACAACTTCTTTCCATCCAAACAATTTATCCGTAATATTTCCAACTTCTTTGTACTTCATATAGTCCACTATTTCTTGTTCTAATACACTTCCTCCAAAATCAGTTGCCCTTACTGTATCCAGAATTCGGATCTCCTCCAACTTCATTGGATAAATCGTAATTCCTGACAGAGAATTATTTCGTTTTGGATTTAATTCATATTGGATACATTCTTGAAGTTCATTTTTTAAATACAAATCAGAGTATTCTGTGTTACCTCCACTTCCATTTAAAAATAACAATCCATATTTTTCCATAAGCTGACGATCATATAAAGCAAATAAAGAGTCCATTGCAGAATCCGCTGCCAAATCCAATTGAGTATCCAGTCCATTTACTCTGGCATTTTCAATTGTAGTAAAAATTAATGCCAACATAATTGTTAGACTTAGACTTAAGAACACAGTAATACTTCCATTTTCCATTCTCATTAATATCCATCCATTACAGAATTTGAATTTTTTTGAATATTCTTAAAAATATTATCGACTAACTCTTTGATCTGTTCTTTAAAGACTAAAACAAGCGCAATTAACACAACCAATATTAAAATAATTTCTACAACTCCAATTCCCAACTCATCCTTTATCAAAACAGTCCAAAATTCTTTTCCCATAATTTCCTCCTATCTCCACAAATAACTTCTCGGAATCTTCAGCCCTGATTTTATAAGGCTT
>DVHN01000058.1 GCA_018712075.1 Candidatus Fimimorpha faecalis | reverse complement strand
GGATACTTCTGCATCTGAAACAAATGCACCTTGCACTCGTTCTGGTTTTTGATACCCAGATGGATAGAATAACATATCCCCTCTTCCTAATAGTTTCTCTGCTCCATTCATATCAATAATTGTTCGAGAATCCACTCCTGAAGAGACAGAAAAAGCAATTCGAGATGGTACATTGGCCTTGATCAATCCTGTTACTACATTAACGGATGGACGCTGTGTGGCAATTACAAGATGAATTCCTGCCGCACGTGCCATTTGAGCCAAACGACAAATGGCATCTTCCACTTCTCCAGGTGCAACCATCATTAAATCTGCCAGCTCATCGACAATAATTACAATCTGAGGCAGTTTTTTCGGCTTTTCTACTCCTTCCATCGTTGGCATACGATCAATTGCTGCATTATATCCTCTTCGGTCTCTCACATTGTATTCTGCAAACTTATGGTAGCGCTCAGTCATCTCCGTCACTGCCCAATTCAATGCTCCTGCTGCTTTTTTAGGATCGGTGACAACTGGAATCATCAAATGAGGAATTCCATTGTAGACACTTAGTTCCACCACTTTTGGATCGACCATAATTAATTTTACTTCGGATGGTTTTGCTTTGTACAAAATACTCATGATCAATGTATTAATACAAACCGATTTTCCTGATCCAGTCGCACCTGCAATTAAAAGATGCGGCATTTGTGCAATATCGGATACAATTGGATTTCCCGCAATATTTTTCCCCACTGCAAACGCAATCTTCGAAGGATGGGTTAAAAATTCCTGACTTTCCAAAAGTTCCCGAAGCATGACTTCTTGATTTTCCTTATTGGGAACTTCAATTCCAATCGCTGCTTTACCTGGAATCGGCGCTTCAATACGAATATCGGCGGCTGCTAAATTTAGCTTAATATCATCCGTCAAAGAAACAATCTTACTTACTTTCACGCCCTGCTCTGGATGCAATTCATACCGAGTAACCGCCGGTCCACAACTAATATTCGTAACCGTCACTCCTACACCAAAGTTTTGCAGTGTTTGCTGTAATTTCATTGCCGTACTGCGAACCTCTTGCTCTTTATTTTTTTGTCCAATCCCTCCTCTCGCAGTACGAAGCAGCGAAAGCGGAGGAAACTTATATTCTTTTTGAGCTGCATCTAACTTTGTTTCTTGCTTAGAAGCTTCTCTTTTTTCCACTGGTTTACTCTCTTTTTCTGAAACCTTTTGAGTCGCTGGAACATGCTCCAGCGGTACGGTAATGACTTTTCCAGAAGAAGTTTTCACGGTTTTCATCTGAGCATTTGGATCACTTCCCTCTACAGTAAACGATGGTTTCTTGCGAATTGCCCGTGGTTTTTTTTCATTTTTCTCTTCCATATAAGGATCTTTTGCCACCTGACGACGAAGCGGAAACTCTGGCCCCGTCTCTTCTTCATTTGTAAAGTGTTGGTTCACCTTCCATGGAATATCAATGGATATTTCTTTTTGCTTATTATCCTTTAACACAGGTCGTATTTCTGGTTCCTGTTCTTTTAATGAAATATCCACAATTCCTCTAATTGGGATATCTTCAATGGAACTGCCAGATGAAATGTCCGCAGAAGGATCCGATTCTGCATTTATTTTTTTTACTTGATTTCGGATTGCCTTTTTTTCTCCACGTTTTTCCTGATAGGTTGTTACATTTGTCTTAACCTTAGAATATGCTTTTTGAGATCTTTGCTTAATCAAGTGCATCAGTGAACGTTCTGTAATAATTACCGTTCCAATCGCTGCGAATGCCGCCATAACAACATAGGTTCCGATATCTCCAAGCCATGGTCCAAACACATCTACAATCAACAGCCCCAGCACTCCTCCTCCATTACTTGCTTGCGTCGTAAAAATCAATTGGAAAATTCCCAACAAAGCAATGAGGCAAAGTACTCCTCCAAATAATTTTCTGCGCAGTCTATCATCTCCTTGATTAGACAAAATAAAACAGACTGTAAAAAATAAAAGTGCTGGAACGAAATATCCAATCTTTCCAAAAATAAAAAAAACGGCAAAATGAAGCCACCAAATTGGGGAAGTTTCATCTGAAAAACAGCTAATGAGAATTAAAATACTAATTGCAAGTACTGCAATCACAATAATTTCTCTTTTCAAAGGAAAACTATGTTTTTCTTCTTTTTTTACTTTATGAGAAATGTTCTTTCTTTTTTGTGTACCCTTCGTTGTATTGGAAACAGTCCGAGAGGATGTTACACGACGATTTGAGGAAGTATGATTGGAAGAAGTGCCCTTTTTCTTGCTGGACTTGCTCCCATTGGATACCGCTGCCTGAGACGATTTCCTTCCTGTTGCCATAAGTTTTCCCCTCCTATTCTTCTAACCATTTTGTCAACATTCTTTATTATAGCATACTTCCCATCCTTTTTCTATTTTTTCTTTTCTTTCTTACATATTTTTTCTAAAATCTCAAATACTGTAACGAATATCTTTCTCAGCAGTTAGAAATTTATGTAAAGTATTTCCAGTTCTTACCTGGAAACCAATATTAGGAGGTAATTATGCTGCAAGAAAATTTTATGACTCATCCACAGGAAACACAAAATTTTTATTCCTCTGCCAATTCTGCATTGGATTCCACACAGGGAGATTCTTCCAATCAGCCGCATAAACAAACCAAAACCGCAGAACAAATCCGAGAAAATGGGCAATGTATTTTGGAAGATAATTCCCATCACGATACGATCTACTTATTAAGCATTATCGGAGAAGTAGAGGGGCATGAATGCCTTGCAAGCAATCTAAAATCCACAAAGTATGAACATGTGCTTCCTCAGCTTGCTGCAATTGAAGACAATAAAAAAATTCAAGGTCTTCTAATGCTGATTAATACGGTTGGAGGGGATGTAGAGGCAGGCCTTGCCATTGCAGAAATGATTGCTTCCCTCAGTATTCCAACGGTTTCTCTTGTATTAGGAGGAAGTCATTCCATTGGTGTACCACTCGCCGTTAGTACGAATCATTCCTTTATCGTTCCAACTGCCACAATGATGATCCATCCCGTTCGTATGAATGGAACGATCATCGGAGTAAGACAGAGTTATGATTATTTTAAACGAATTCAAGATCGAATTGTCGGATTTATTACTCGTCACTCCAATATTTCGGAACAGCGTGTATTAGAGCTCATGACCGATACGACTACTTTAACAAGAGACGTTGGTTCCATTTTAGTTGGAGAACAGGCGGTTCAAGAAGGGATTATTGATGAAATGGGCGGAATTAAAGAAGCATTGGCTTATCTTTATCAACAAATCGAACAATCTTAATCCTTCGCTTATTTGCATAGGACGGCAAATGGAAATGCAGGCATTTCCACCTGCCCTATGCAAATCTTATCCTAATATTTCCTGTGCATAATGTACGGTTGCCATTGCATCTTTTGCATAGCAGTCCGCTCCAATTGATTTTGCATATTCTGGCGTTAAAACAGCTCCTCCTACTACGATCTTTGTATCTGGTTTTTCTTTTCTTAATAACTGAATCGTGGCTTCCATATTCACAACGGTAGTCGTCATCAATGCACTTAACCCAACTAGTTTTATATTTTCTTTTATCGCAGTTTCTACAATTTTCTCTGGCGGAACATCTTTTCCAAGATCGTATACTTCATAACTATAATTTTCCAGCAACACTTTTACAATATTTTTTCCAATATCATGAATATCGCCTTTTACTGTTGCTAAAATAATTTTTCCCTTCTTTTCCTGGACTTGTCCCGATTTCTCCATTTCTGTCTTAATGACTTCAAATGCTGCTTTTGCCGCTTCCGCACTCATTAAAAGCTGTGGAAGAAATATCGTTCCTTTTTCAAATCCTTTCCCTACTCGATCCAACGCAGGAATTAATTGTTCATTAATAAGATCCAATGCTTCTTTCGTTTGAATTAATTCGGCGGTCAGTTCGCTTGCTCTTTCCTTTAATCCTTTTTCAATTGCCTGTGCCAACGTCAGATCGGATTGTTTCGCTGGAACTGGCGCAGCAGAAACGGAATTGGCATAATGAGCAATATAATCACCGCATTGTTCATCTAAATCGGACAACGCTTTAAATGCGTAATAGGAGCGCATCATTGCCTCTGAATTTGGATTAATAATTCCACAACTTAATCCATTTTGCATTGCCATCGTATAGAACGTAGCATTTACAATTTCACGCTGAGGAAGCCCAAACGAAATATTGGATACACCCAAAATTGTCTTTCCATGATATTCGTCTCGAATTCGTCTCAATGTTTCCAGCGTTACAAGCGCCGAACTGCTGTCCGAACTAATTGTCATAGCCAATGCATCAATTACAATATCCTTTGGCTCAATTCCATAACTCTTTGCAGTGCGATAAATTTTTTCCGCTACTTCGATTCGCCCCTGCGCAGTCTCAGGAATTCCATTTTCGTCCAATGCAAGTCCAACAACTACACCCCCGTATTTTTTCACAAGTGGAAAGACGGCATCCATGACTTCCTGTTTTCCATTGACAGAATTAATCATCGGCTTTCCGTTATAAATACGCATTGCCCGTTCCATTGCTTCAAAATTAGAAGTATCAATTTGCAGTGGCAAATCCAAAATACTTTGCAGTTCTTTGATTACTTCTTCCATCATACTAACTTCATCAATTTCTG
>DVHN01000057.1 GCA_018712075.1 Candidatus Fimimorpha faecalis | reverse complement strand
ATGGACATGAAGATCATATTGGTGCGTTGCCATATATTTTGAAAGAGGTAAATGCTCCGATTTATGCAACCAAGTTAACGATTGGGATTATTGATGGAAAGTTAAAAGAACACAATCTGACAAAATTAGTGAAGAGAAAAATAGTAAAATATGGACAGTCTGTAAACCTTGGAAGTTTTCGTGTAGAATTTATTCGTACGAATCATAGTATTGTAGATGCAGCAGCATTGGCTATTTTTACTCCAATCGGAACGATTATCCACACAGGAGATTTTAAAATTGATTATACACCAGTATTTGGAGACAGCGCTGATTTGCAGCGATTTGGAGAACTTGGAAAAAAAGGTGTTTTAGCGTTGTTATGTGAAAGTACAAATGCGCTTCGTCCAGGATTTACGATGTCAGAACGTACAGTAGGAAAGACATTTGACTCAATTTTCGCAGAACATCGAAATAATCGGTTGATTGTAGCAACGTTTGCTTCTAATGTGGATCGAGTACAGCAAATTATTAATACTGCGTGTAAATATGATCGTAAAGTGGTAATTGAGGGACGCAGTATGGTAAATATTATTGGAACTGCGACAGAACTGGGTTATATTAATGTTCCAGATGGAACAATTATTGATATAGAACAATTGAAAAATTATCCTGATGAGAAGACGGTTATTATTACAACAGGAAGTCAGGGAGAATCAATGGCAGCGTTGTCTCGTATGGCGTCTTCGATTCACAGAAAAGTTTCAATTAATCCAAAGGATACGATTATTTTTAGCTCTTCTCCAATTCCAGGCAATGAAAAGGCAGTGGATAAAGTAATTAATGAACTGTCCATGAAGGGAGCAGAAGTTATTTTCCAAGATACGCATGTATCGGGACATGCCTGTCAGGAAGAGATTAAATTAATCTATGCGTTAGTACGCCCAAAATATGCGATTCCAATTCATGGAGAATATCGTCATCGTATCGCAAATGCAGAAATTGCAGTGGCACTCGGAGTGCCAAAGGAACAGATTTTTTTAATGCAGTCGGGTGATGTATTAGAAATGGATCAAGATTATGCGGAAATTGTAGATCAAGTACAGCATGGAGGAGTACTCGTAGACGGTTTGGGCGTTGGAGACGTTGGAAATATTGTATTAAGAGATCGTCAGAATTTATCACAAGATGGTATTATTATTGTGGTACTTACATTGGAAAAATACACTAATCGTCTATTGGCAGGACCAGATATTGTATCGAGAGGATTTGTATATGTGCGGGAGTCCGAAAATCTTATGGAAGAGGCACATCAAATTGTGGCAGATGCAGTAGAAAGCTGTCTCATGCATCGAATCAGTGATTGGACAAAGATTAAAAATGTAATTCGAGATACACTTTCGGAATATCTTTGGAAAAAGATGAAGAGAAGTCCGATGATTTTACCGATTATTATGGAGGTAGAATAATACAATCAGGAAGATGGAAGAACAAAAACGAGAAGTTGATTATCAAAAGTGGACCTGGAAAGTATTAGAATACACAGCAAAGGCGGTGATGGGAATTATCGTCATCGCCTTTTTATATCAGGGAATTACAAAGGGATATGCATTTGGTTATGAACTGTTCCATTCTGAACCATTGACAAAAGAGGCAGAGGTAAGCATTGAGCTAGAGGTAACAGAAGAGGATTCGGTGCTTGAAATTGGAAAATGGTTAGAACAGCAGAGTGTCCTATCCAGTGCGTTGGTATTCTGGGCACAAGCTTATATATATGAGTTAAATATTCAGCCTGGAGTATATCAAGTCAGCAGTGATATGTCTTCAAAAGAAATTTTAACTATGTTAGATTTAGGAAATTAGGAGAAGTGGTCAGAATGATAACGAATGAGAGAATGATTGCCTATATTAATTCTTTGGAATCTCCAGAGAGTCCTATATGTGAGACGATTAGAAAAGAAGCTTTAGCGGGGATGGTACCAATTATTCGCAGTGAGACGGCCAGCCTGCTGAAGTTTTTTATCCGTTTGACAAAACCAATGCGTATTTTGGAAGTAGGAACCGCGGTTGGGTATTCTGCCATTCTAATGAGTGAATATATGCCAGAAGAAGCTCATATTACTACGATTGAGAAATATGAACCTAGAATTCCAATTGCGAAAGAAAATTTCCGCAGAGCAGGCAAGGAAAAAGTTATTACGTTACTAGAAGGAGATGCAACAGAAATTTTACATTCATTAGAAGGCAGTTATGATCTGATTTTTATGGATGCTGCAAAGGGACAGTACATTCATTTCTTTCCAGATGTAATGAGACTGTTAGCATTAGGGGGATTATTGATTTCAGATAATATATTACAAGATGGAGATATTATTGAATCCCGATTTGCCGTTACGAGGAGAAACCGTACGATTCATAGTCGAATGAGAGAATATTTATATATATTAAAACATACGCCAGAGCTGCAAACAGCAGTGATTCCAATTGGAGATGGCGTAGCAGTAAGCACAAAGCAATGTAATTGATATTTTTATTGCTAAATTGAGAAATGGAGAAGATTAGGAAAATGAGACATCCAGAGTTATTAATTCCTGCAAGTAGTTTAGAAGTATTAAAAATTGCAGTTATATTTGGAGCTGATGCAGTTTATATTGGAGGCGAAGCGTTTGGACTCCGTGCAAAAGCCAAAAATTTTTCATTAGAAGAAATGAAAGAAGGAGTAGCATTTGCTCATGCTCATAATGTAAGAGTTTATGTAACAGCAAATATTTTAGCACATAATAGTGATTTAGATGGGGTAAGGAAGTACTTTGAAGAATTAAAAGAAGTAAATCCAGATGCATTAATCATCTCCGATCCAGGAGTATTTATGATTGCAAAAGAAGTATTGCCAGAGATGGAACTTCATATTAGTACACAAGCCAATAATACCAATTATGGAACCTATCTATTTTGGAAGGGCCAAGGGGCAAAACGTGTAGTATCTGCTAGAGAATTGTCGTTACGGGAGATTAAAGAAATTCGTGATCATATTCCAGATGATTTAGAAATTGAAAGTTTTATTCATGGAGCGATGTGCATTTCTTATTCTGGTCGTTGTCTATTAAGCAACTATTTTACTGGAAGAGATGCGAATCAGGGAGCATGTACCCATCCATGTCGTTGGAAATACTCCATTATGGAAGAAACAAGACCAGGAGAATATATGCCTGTCTATGAAAATGAAAGAGGAACTTATATTTTTAATTCTAAAGATCTTTGTATGATTGAACATGTACCAGATTTAATCAACGCTGGAATTGATAGTCTGAAAGTGGAAGGAAGAATGAAAACGGCGCTTTATGTTGCAACGGTTGCTCGTACGTATCGTAAAGCCATTGATGATTACCAGACAGATCCAAAACGTTATGAAGCCAATATGGATTGGTATAAAGAGGAAATCGGAAAATGTACTTATAGAGAATTCACAACAGGATTTTTCTATGGGAAACCAGATGAAACAACACAAATTTATGATAATAATACGTATATCAAAAATTATACGTATCTTGGGATCATCGGACAACGGGATGAAAAAGGCTACTATTCATTGGAACAGCGCAATAAGTTTAGCGTTGGAGAGCAGATTGAAGTTATGAAACCAAATGGTGAAAATATAGAAGTTGTTGTAAAAGGAATCTATGATGAGGATTATGAACCAATGGAAAGCGCACCTCATCCAAAACAATTATTACATATTGATTTAGGAATTCCGTTAGATCAATATGATATTTTGAGAAGAAGAGAAGAGGAATGAGAATGCAGTTAACAAATATACCTCAATACGAATTAGTTGAAAAAAGAGAATTAAAAGAAATTGGCTCAATTGGATATGTCATGCGGCATAAAAAAACGGGAGCCAGAGTGTTTGTGTTAGAAAACGACGATGACAATAAAGTTTTTAATATTGCGTTTCGGACGCCTCCGTCGGATAGCACGGGAGTGCCACATATATTAGAGCACTCTGTTTTATGTGGTTCTAACAAATATCCAGTAAAAGATCCATTTGTAGAACTAGTAAAAGGATCTTTAAACACATTTTTAAATGCAATGACTTACCCAGATAAAACAATGTATCCAGTGGCAAGCTGTAATGATAAAGATTTTCAAAATTTGATGTCTGTCTATTTGGACGCAGTATTTTGCCCGAATATTTATAAAAATGAGAAGATTTTCCTGCAAGAAGGATGGCATTACGAATTAGAATCCAAAGAGGGAAATTTGATTTATAATGGTGTTGTCTATAATGAAATGAAAGGGGCATTTTCTTCTCCAGATAGTGTGTTGGAACGCTATACCCAAAGAGTGTTATTCCCACATACTTCTTATGCCAATGAGTCAGGAGGAGATCCAATCTGTATTCCAGATTTGACTTATGAAGCATTTTTAGATTTTCATAGAAAATACTATCATCCATCCAATAGTTATATTTATCTGTATGGAAATATGAATATGGAGGAAAAATTAAACTTTATTGATCAAGAATACTTAAGTCATTATGATGCAATCGTTGTAAATTCAGAAATTCAAGAAGAAACAGCGTTTGATCAAATGGCAGATGAAGAAGTCATGTATGGAATTACAGATGAAGAATCGGAAGAAGAAGCTACGTATTATTCTTGGAATAAAGTAACAGGGTCCACATTGGATCCAAAACAGTATTTGGCATTCCAAGTATTGGAATATGCCTTATTAAATGCGCCTGGAGCTCCGTTAAGGCAGGCTTTGGTACAGTCAGGAATCGGAAAAGATGTATATGGAGGATACGAGTGTGAATTACGCCAAACTTACTTTTCAGTTGTAGCCAAAGATGCAAAAGCAGGAAAAAAGGCAGAGTTTGTTCAATGCATTGAAGATACGTTAAAAGAAGTAGTGGAACAGGGACTGAATAAAAAATCGCTTCTGGCAGGAATTAATATTTTAGAATTTAAGCTTAGAGAAGCCGATTATGGAAGATTTCCGAAAGGGCTAATGTATGGAATTCAATGCTTCGACTCTTGGCTTTATGATGAAACCGATCCAATGATGCATTTGGCCTATGATCATACATTTGCATCTCTGCGTGAAGAGGTAAATACTGATTATTATGAAGCATTAATTGAAAAATATTTAATAAAAGGTACCCATGGAGCCATTCTTACATTAATTCCAGAACGTGGATATACAGCAAAAATAGATGCACAAGTAGCAAAACGTCTGGAAACTTATAAACAAAGCTTAACAGAAGCACAGTTAGAGGAACTTGTGCAAAAGACAAAAGAATTAAAGCAATATCAGGATGAACCATCCAGCAGTGAAGAATTGAAGTGTATTCCGATGCTGCAAGTTTCTGATATTGAGCGTAAAATTCAGCCATTGCATAATGAAATGTGTCAGATTGGAGATACAAAAGTATTGTTCCATGATATCTTTAGCAATGGAATTGGATATTTGGATCTTCTTTTCTCAGCAGATGAAGTGGATACAGAAGATTTACCTTATTTAGCATTGTTAAAATCTGTGCTGGGATATATTGATACAGAACATTATACGTATCAGGAATTGGCAGATGAGATTAATATTCATACGGGCGGAATTATGCCAGGAATTACCTGTTTTACTCATCAGGAAAGTTTGCAGGAGCCATTTCTTCGGTTTGGAATTCGTACAAAAGCAATGTACGGAGAACTTGGAAAAGCGTTTGAATTAATTTATGAAATTATCCAGTATTCTAAATTAGATGACGAAAAGAGACTAAAAGAAATTGTTTCCGAGCAACGTTCCAGAGGGCAGAGTTATTTGATGTCTTATAGCCATTCCATTGCATTAATGCGTGCAGGGTCCTATTATTGTGAAACAGGGTATTTAGGTGAAGTAACAGCTGGAATTTCTTATTATCAATTTTTAGAAGATTTAGATGAACGATTTGAAGAAAAGAAAACAATCATCGTTGAAAAATTGAAGAAACTAAGTAGTTTGGTATTTAATAAAAAAGGGCTATTTGTCAGCTATACAAGTGATAAAGAAGGATATAAAGTGCTCGAAAAAGAATTAGTTCCTTATTTAGAGACACTTCCAGAAAGGGAAATTTGTCCAGTAAAAAGAAATTATCATTTGGAAAAGAAAAATGAAGGATTCCAAACTTCTTCGCAGGTGCAGTATGTCGCTCGTTGTGGCGAGTTTAAAAAGAAGGGATATCAATTCCATGGTTCTATGCGAATCTTGCAGGTTATTTTAAATTATGACTACCTGTGGACGAATCTCCGTGTAAAAGGTGGAGCGTATGGATGTATGAGTGCATTGACAAGAGATGGACAGGGATATTTTGTTTCTTATCGAGATCCAAATTTGGCAGAAACCAATCAAATTTATGATAAGATACCAGAGTATCTTAGAAATATTCAGATTGATGAGAGAGATATGACAAAGTATATTATTGGAACAATCAGTGATATGGATACTCCAATGAATCCATCTGCAAAGGGACTTCGAGGATTGAATGCTTATATGACTGGCGTTACGGAAGAGATGCTGCAAAAAGAAAGAGATGAAGTTATTGATTCTACACAAGAAGATATTCGAAATTTGGCTGGACCAGTTCAGGCTGTATTAGATGAAAATGCATTTTGTGTGATTGGAAATCAAGAAAAAATCGCAGCCAATCAAGATCTTTTTAAAGAAGTAAAGCCACTGTTTCATTAAGAGAACAAAAAGGAGAGGAAAATGGAAAAAAAGTCAGGATTTGTTACTTTAATTGGACGTCCAAATGTAGGAAAATCCACGTTAATGAATCATCTTATTGGACAAAAGATCGCAATTACATCCAATAAGCCTCAAACGACAAGAAATCGTATTCAGACTGTGTATACAGATGAAAGAGGACAGATTATATTTTTGGATACTCCAGGTATTCATAAAGCAAAAAATAAGCTTGGAACCTATATGGTAAATGTAGCCACACGTACTCTTACAGAAGTAGATGTAATTCTCTGGCTTGTCGAACCGACTACCTATATTGGGAGAGGAGAACAGGAAATTGCCAAGAAATTAAATCAGACGAAAACTCCTGTCATTCTAATTATTAACAAAGTGGATACCGTAAAAAAAGAGGAAATTCCGACTTATATCCAAGCATACAAAGATATTTGTCCGTTTGCAGAAATCATTCCAGTATCTGCACTTAGAAAAATAAATACAGATACTGTCATTGATCAGATCTTTCACTATTTACCATACGGTCCTCAATATTATGATGAAGATACGGTTACGGATCAGCCAATGCGTCAGATTGTAGCAGAGATGATTCGGGAAAAAGCCCTTCGCTGTCTGCAAGAAGAAATTCCACATGGAATTGCAGTAACCATTGAAAAAATGCAGGAGCGAAAAAATGGATTGGTAGACATCGAGGCATCCATTATATGCGAACGAGAATCTCATAAAGGAATTATCATTGGAAAAAATGGAGCCATGTTAAAAAAGATTGCGAGCGCTGCACGATTTGAAATTGAACGGATGATGGAACAGCAAATCAATTTGAAAGTGTGGGTAAAAGTACGAAAAGACTGGAGAGATAACGATATTCTAATGAAAAACTATGGATACGTAGAAGAAAAAAAATAAATCTCTGCCACAGATGAATCAAAGAAATTTGTTTTACGTTTCCTCTGGTGACTATGATATGCAAAAGGAGGCTTTTTGAGGCTTCCTTTTGTTGTCATTGCGTATTCAGTGGAGTTTTTTTAGGAGGTAAGGCAATGAAAGATGTGATTATGGCACATGGAATTGTAATCTCATCAATGGCGGTGGGAGATTACGATAAGAGGGTAGTGCTGCTGACAAAGGAACTGGGAAAGATAGCAGCATTTGCAAGAGGAGCCAGAAGATCCAACAGTTCTCTTTTAGCAAGTACAAGACCTTTTACATTGGGAATATTTACGCTATATCCAGGAAAAGACGCCTATATTGTCCAGTCGGCAGAAGTCAATGAATATTTTGAAGGACTTAGCAACGATATGGAAGCAGTAACCTATGGATATTATTTTCTGGAAATTGCAGATTATTATACAAGAGAAGGAATTGATGAATCTCCAATGATCAACCTTCTCTATGTAACGATAAAAGCATTATTAAATCCAAATCTAAACAATCAATTAGTAAAACTAATTTTTGAATTGCGTGCAATCGTAATAGGAGGCAGCTATCCAGAACTATTTCACTGTGTCAATTGTGGTCAGGAAATACAGGAAGGCATCTTTTCAATCCAAGATCACGGAACTTATTGTCCAGAATGTAAAAAAATTCCTAAAAATGGAATTCCACTGGATGCAGCCACCACCTATGCATTACAATATATGATAGCAGCACCAATAAATAAACTATATACGTTCACACTTTCCGAAAAAACAATGCAGACCGCTGCAAAAGTCATCGAACAATGCAAAAAACAATATCAGGATAAAACATTTCATTCATTAGAAATTCTAGAACAGATGGTAGGCGTGAGTGCAAATAAAACAAAATCATAAAAAAGTTAGAAAATACGGAATGTAGTTTGAGAAAAACTATGTTCCGTTTCTATTTTTGATAAAACTAGAATATGAAAATGATTGTAAAAATTGTATAAAAATTTAGTATAACATAAAAGCTGGAAAAAGAAAACGCAGTTCATCTACCAAAAAAAGAAAAAAATTGGTGAATGAACTGCGTTGTAAAACAAAATAGTTATGATAAAATATAAATTAAAAACAATCTAGGTAGTTTCTGTAAGAATGGAAAATATAAGTTAAACTAAAAGTTATGTTAATTACAAATATTTTCTATTAAGAGATATAAAAATGTAATGATTTGCAAATTATTAGGCTAGTGTAAGAAAGGAAAAGTTTATGAAGTACAAATCAAATATTAAAAAAAGAATGAAGGTTGTTGGGATTTTATTAATGCTTATCATTAGTACAGTTTCTCTTGGTACTCAAGCAAAACAAATTAAGAACTATTCTTTTACAATTTCAGGTACTAAAGGAACATATGCACCTAATTCGCTCAAATCAGTAACAAATCGACCATATGCAGTAAATGCATCAATGCCATCAAATCGACCAAGGTACGTTATAAAAACTACTATGTATAATAGTGAAAATGCATATAGAGGAAATTGTGATGTATACGAAGGAACACGTAACACAGGTGCTAATACAGGTGTAGCAGGACATAGTTATAAGTTGTATTGCATTAGACAATATACATGGGATGGATCTGCATATACATCAGGTAGCTGGGCGGCAGATGAAAGCTAAAGAAATAAATTCTACATAGTACATCTATAATATAGTTAAAAAGCTTAATAATGAATTTGGATAAGTACTCTGATTGAGTTTGTATTACTAAACTTAAAGACGATAGAAGAATATGCATAGTAGTCAATAAAATCAGAGTACTCATCCTTATAATTTAAACTTATATAAAATGGTAAAGAAGGAGAATAAGATATACCGAGTTGATTGTAAAATTAAATAAAAATATGTATGTAATTAAATGGAAGGAATATTATGAGTATTTTAACGAAATATAGAGTATTAAATTTCAAGAGGTTGATTATAGTAAGCTTATTTTTGGTAGGGGCATTTTTATCGTGTTTCTTTTTAAGCGGATTGTATGAAGTAACGTTGGGATTTGATTTTAATGCATCAGATATTGCAAACAATCCTTATAAGATGCAGCAAACATTATTAGAACAGGTAAAAAGGATGGATCGTTATACAGATATCAATATGTTTACAACAACGGTCTTTCCTATTTTAGTATTTAGTACTGGTTTATTTTTTTATAGAGAGAAAGTAGGGGTATTTCCTTATTTATTTTTAAGAAAAAAATCTCAAATAAAAGAAGTAGGAAAAGCAATGTTTTTCCATTCATTATTTTCCGCAGTTAGTTTTTATTTGGCATATATCGTCTTTATGACAATAGGGTATTGCTATATTGGTCCAGTAACGGGAGATGTGCCAAGAAATTTGTTTGATGGAATATTTGGAACGGGTTTTTCTTTTCAGCATATTTATAGCTATTATCTATTGGAAGGATTTTATAAGTACTTTGTTTTTTCATTTATATATAGTTTATTTGTATGCTGTATTGCACTGCTTGTAAGAAGGCAGTATCTTTGCATGGTAGTTCCGATTTGTTATTATTTTGGAGTTAACATTGTTATAGGAAATAATGCAATATTGGGATCTATATTACTTCCACTTCAACCTGCCTATACATTGGGATTCAATGGAATGGTATACGATAATCCGAATATTTTAACTGCATTAAAACCATTACTTCCATTCATACCTATTTTGATATTTATTTGTATCGGAATTGGATATTATACGAAAAGGAGTGAACGAGTTGAGTTTTAAATATAGGGTAGTTATGTTAACACTCGGTATTATTATGATTGCACCAGCAGATATTATATCTGCAAGTATTTTTACTGACTACTTTATGGGAATACTTATTGTTTACTGGGGGTATTTAATACTATTCTCTAATCGGTATTTTATTTCTAATTCCATGTTTGTACAAAGGTTTCCATCATTGAAAAGTTTATATTGGTTTTACATAAAGAAAGAACTTCAATTAGCAACAAGTTATATTGTACTTTTAGATATCATTACGGTTGCAGTGAATATAGTAGTATCACGTATCTTATGTTGGATTCCAATTACATTGGATAAAACTTCACTGAAATGGATTGTATTATTTACAATATTGAATATCATTGGAATTGTGGTATTGCGGCTCATTATGCTTTGGATACAATTAATGTATTCTTCTCATATAGCTACGATTGTATATTGCTTGTATGTTGGGATATCAGCTCTTTTTTCCTATATTTCTATACCTGCAATAGAAATTGATTTTTCCATTATATCTCCAGCGTTCAAAGGAGAATTTTTTAATTGGTTTTATCTTGGGGTGGCATATATAATAGTTGGGATCATAGGAGGAGCTTTATATCAGAATGTGAAAAGAGGAGATCGCAAACTATGAGAAAGTGGATAGGAAGCATTTTATTCTTAAGTATGATTGTATTATCAATTTTTACAATAACACAGGATGTTTTTAGGATACAATTAGATGAATATAGATTCGATGATATTTTAAAAATAAATTTTGTCTATTATTCTAAATCAGAGATTAAATATTCTATGCTAAATACAGTGAATATAATATGTTATTTTGGAAGTCTAATATTTGGGTATCTTTTCCTAATGCAGGACTTTTTTTGTGCTTCTAGAAAGTATAGAAGAATGTTACTAATTCGTTTTCAGAAAAAAGGATTACTTTTCAGGAAATTTATAATAAATGGATTAATAAAATCCTTAATTCTAGCTATTATATTTGCAAGTTCCATATATGGTTCAATTTATCCATATAGAGAAAGGCTAATAGGTTCAAGCTTAGAATTAGTACATTTTGTACTCCGAATTGGAAATTTGTTTTTATTTTTTAATATTATGACATTAATAACCTTTATTGGATATATTTTCTTTGATGGTGGGAAAACATTACTTTTTAGTGGAAGTTTTATTGGTTTTATATTAATAGTGGATATGTTTTTACCGTTTACCAGTATTTTGGTATATGGAAAATCATTAAATGTAGAATTTATCAATATAATAACTCAATTAGTCTGTTATACAATAATTGGGATATTAACTTATAATTTATTAAAGCTAGTAGAGTGGTAAATGGAGGGAATATGAATACAATAATTGAAATAAGAAATGCAACAAAACGATTTAAAGATAAAACAGTTTTTGAAAATATTAGCTTGAATTTTGAAAAGGGAAAGAGCTATGGATTTATTGGATATAATGGTTGTGGAAAATCAGTATTTTTTAAGACAATTTGTGGATTCTCCAGATTGACAGAAGGAGAAGTCATTTGTAATGGTAAAGTAATTGGAAAAGATATGGATTTTATACAGGACGCAGGTGTTGTAATTGAGACGCCAGAGTTTATTAATGATTATTCTGGATTTAAGAACTTGAAATTGTTAGCACAGGTTCAAAATAAAATTGGAGACAAAGAAATATTAGAAACATTGGAAATGGTAGGACTTTCTAATGATAAAGATAAAAAAGTAAGAAAATACTCTCTGGGAATGAAACAAAAATTACGTTTGGCACAAGCATTTATGGAAAAACCTAAAATATTAATTTTGGATGAGCCAATGAATGGACTAGATAAAAAATCTGTGCTTGTAGTTCGTTCCATACTTAATAGATTCGTAAATAATGGTGGCACTCTTTTAATGACGAGCCATAATGCGGAAGATATTCAGACCTGTTGTGAATATATTTATGAGTTTGATAATCAGATGATTTCACCGAAAAAGTAGTGTCCTTTTCACAACATTTAATTATACTATAATTTTTCGTATTTGTAAAATATTGCAAAAATAAAATGATAAACTAAATAAGAAATTTATAATTATAGTTTTAAACTTCAGTAGAGAGAATGAAGTCGTTCGAGAAAGGACTTAGAAACTTATGAAGACCGTTATATTAGAAAACGTATCAAAACAAATACGTGAACAAGATGTTTTAAAAAATATTAACTTAAGTTTCGATAAAGGAAAGATATTTGGGTTAATTGGTCCTAATGGAGCAGGGAAAACTACTCTTATGAGAGCTATGATGAATATGATTTCAATTAATTCTGGAACAATACAAATTTTTAATAAAGAGTATAAAAAAGATGATAATTATATCTATGCTAGAATTGGCGCATTAATAGAAGAACCTGTATTTTATCCATACATGACAGGGCATCAAAATGTAGAATATATAAGAAAGTTAAGAAAACTTCCAAAATCTGTTTTAGAGGAGATTAGGTCACTTACAGGGTTGAAAAAAGCATGGGATAAGCAGGTAAAAAGGTATTCACTAGGAATGAAAATGCGGCTAGCACTTGGAATTTGTTTTATGGGTGAACCAGAATTTCTCATTTTAGATGAACCAATGAATGGGTTAGATCCAGATGGAATTTTTACATTGAAAGAATTACTAAAGAAGAAAAAAGAGGATGGAGTAACAATATTAATTTCCTCACATTTGTTATTAGAACTACAAGAATTGGCAGATGAATTTATCTTTTTGAAAGAAGGAGAAGTTGTCAAAGTTTGTGAAAATGATGTGAATATAGAGGATGTTTATAATGAGATCTATAAAAATAGAGAAAAATCATTGTAGTAAAACAAATGGTTAGGAGGATTTCATAAATGATTTTAGAATGGAAAAAGGAATTATTAAGAAAGAAAAATTGGATTATTCTAGGAGTTGTTATTGTTCTATGTATAGGAATTGGAATTGTGATTCATATACAAGAAACATATAATGAAAAAATTAAAGAATATAATTATACGCATAACATAGAATTATTGCAGGAATTTATAAAAGATAAGGAATCAATTCTAGAAGAAAATGGAAGTAATAAAGAAATTGAACAAGCGTTGGAGGAGGATCAAAAAAAGCTGTACTTATATGAGGCAATGTTAGATGCGTTAGAAGATGGTGATTGGAAACAAGAATTAAAATTAAATATTGAGCAACTAGAAGAAGATATTGTAGCGTATCATAATGGGAACTTAGTTGGAATAACAGAAGAAGAATTGATAAAGCAACAACAGCAATATACATTTCTCTATGAAAATGAAATTCAACCTCAAGATGTGAATGAAACAGTTAGTGGATGGAATCTTGTGTATATGTTGTTTCAGGGAACAATTTTGCCAAATTTTTTACCGCTAATATTTATTCTTTTCTGTATTGATATGATGTCGGTAGAACAGGAACAAAAGACAATGAAATTATTGCTGTTACAGCCAATTTCAAGAAGGACGATTCTAAGGCGAAAATTGATGGCAGGATTGGCTCATACAATTAGCTTTACTGTTGTAATAGTAATAGTTACATTTATTGCTGGCAGTATATTAGGAGGAGTTGGAGATTTACGTTATCCGTTGGATATGAATCCTATATTTGGATCAGATCAAAAAATTCTATCATTAAAAGATTACTTTCTGCAATCCATTCCACTTTGGTTATGCAGTATCTTTTTTTATGTATCCGTTGCTTTTTTGATTTCTACGATATGTTTGAATAGTATGGTAGCAACAATCATTGGAATCGTTGCAGTAGAGGGAGGATTTTCTGTTATGAAAATAGCAAAAGATTCTGTATTTATATATGAACCATTTTACATAGGAAATATTGGAGAACTTTTCAAGACAGAACACACTCCGAATGGATGGATTGTAATGGGCGTTTTGATTGTTAGTGCAGTAGTATGTATTAGAATTTCAAACTATGTATTAAAAAAGAAAGAATTTTATTTATAAAATATAGCTTAGGAGTATTAAGATAATTTACGTTTATATAAGAAAGTCTTGCACTTCAATATTAAAAAGAAGAAGAGGAGACTTTCTAATTTTTAAAGTATTTATATCATAAATTATTTTATAAAATAAATCCCAAAAATCAAATAGTGATTTATTGTTAAAAGAGTGCAGGGAAGATGTATATAATAAAAAAATGTATGCTGTTTAAACAATAATTTTTATGAGAACTATAGCTTTGTTGTATATTATAATAACTATATTGGTATATTTTGATAAATTAGTTAAATAATCTGTGATGTATATTGGTTTGCTTAGAGTAAAAATAAAACAGAATCATGAAAAAGTAAAAAATACGGAATGTAGCTTTAGAAAGACCATATTCTGTATTTTTTACGATATTACCCAGAAGATTATATCTGTTTCATGAAGTCAGTATATGAAAATGATTGTAAAAATTGTATAAAAATTTAGTATAACAGAAAAGCTGGAAAAAGAAAACGCAGTTTATCTACCAAAAAAAAGAAAAAATTGGTGGATAAACTGCGTTGTAAAAAGAAGGCAGTGATGATAAAATATAAGAAACGAACCGGGACGTTTAGGAACTTGAGATATTTTCAATATTTAAGAAAGGCGGAAAAATGAAAATGAAGAAAAAAATGTTTGTTTTACTGTTAGTTCTGTGTCTATCCTGCACTTCAGCTGTTTCAGTATCTGCTGCATCCATTGATACTGATTACGATGAATTTATTTCTAAGGCAAATTATTCATCAAGAGTAGATTTCTACAAAGATTGGATAACATCTCAAATTAATGGGAAAGATTTGAATGGTTATAAATCTCAAATTTTCTTAAATGAGTTTAATAATTTGACGGAAGATGAACAAGAATCGTTTGTTTCATACATCAGTAATTCTGATTTGCTTTTAGAGATGTTAAATTCACTCTTTAACACTAATAATCATGTAGAACTAGCAAATGGTGATATTGTTATTTCTAACTCCCAAACTCTTGATAATGGAGAGAAAGCAGTTGAAAATAGAGCTGCGATGCAGTATAGAATAGGGACTGCTACAAGGAGTATAAGTATATTGGGTCTTAAAGTTTTTGAATATAGTGGAGAAATTCGCTATAACCATAATGGATCGGCTGTCAAAGGAATATCTCATGCCAACATATGGATTTCAGCCAATTGGATGCCATTTGTTAGTTTTTCTTGGGATAACGAATCAACATATGGAATAGGTACAACTGTAGCACATCACATAAAATATTGCACTTGGTCTTTTGTACATGAAAGCCTTGGTTTAACTTATGGTTCTCACCAAATAGAGATAACTGGTAGTGTATCAAATAGAACAACATTTTCTGTTAGATGAGGAGAAAAATGAAAATTAAATATTTTATTTTAATAGCGGTTGTGACGATACTGGTAGTGTTAGGGATGTTAATATTATTCCAAATAGGTGTATTTAATTCAATAAAATTATAATTGTACATATTAATCCCATGTCAATGTTGTTTAATTTCAGTTTGATTTTATCAGCAAGTACTATGGTTATGAGTTGAGTGATGTCAGAAAGAATTAAGTCAGCATATAACGTTTTTCGTTTTGTGTACGATGTCCTGCAAGACAGAAAGTATCCTTGATATGATTGATATTTCTTTCAACAATGGTTAAAAAAAGCATTGGATAAGCAGGTAAAAAGTGAACCAGAATTTCTTATTTTAGATGAACCAATGAATGGGTTAGATCCAGATGGAATTTTTACATTGAAAGAATTACTAAAGAGAAAAGAGGATGAAGTAACAATATTAATTTCCTCGCAATTGATGGCAGTACAATAGTAATAGTTACATTTATTGCTGGCAGTATATTAGTTGCAGTAGGAAATAATCCAGGTGGAACGTTGGTTACGGGAGAAGATAATGTAAAGTTTTATTCAAATCAGCAAAAAATCGCAAATGCAGCAAAGACTGCTATAAGTATATATGCTCAAAAAGTAATTGGTTTAGTACCTGTTATACAATGGACACCATATGAATTATTATTTTCATCATCATCAAATGCGTTTAGCAGTAGCTATAATTCTCAACCGAAAACTTATTCTCAGCAAAAGACACAAACAGTTTCATCAGATAATTACGGTTCGACTTCAAGTGCTATGAAGGCTTACGCAAACAATACTACATATTATGATTATGTGCCTTACTATCAGATTGACAGCTATGACGGGCAATATTCAAAAGTAGCATATGGACCGAATCCATTAGCAGGTCCAGGACAGATATATTAAAAATGGAGGATACGAGTATGTATATTTTAATAGGAATTATATTTATTATTATAGGTATTGTTATGTTGATAAGTCCAAAAACTATATTTCAAATTACTGAAAGTTGGAAAAGTATTAGTGATGATGAGCCATCAGCTTTGTATAATGTTAGTACCAGAGTAGGTGGAGTTGCCTTTTTGATAGTTGGAATAGCAAGTATAATAGTTTCGTTACAGAATCTGATGTAAAACAGAATAGTATATAAGAGAGTTGTTATCATAGAGTATTTTAATGGTAACAACTCTTTTTGTAATTGTTGAAGTGTTATATTTTGATTTATCTTTTTGGGATAATTTGTGGAAGAGAGAGTTGTAATTGAGATTATCTATGAAAAAGAAAAATATAGTAGAAAGATAAGTAATAATTTTGGTATAATACAATTGTTAAGAAAATGTAAGAAATAAAATATTGAAAAGTTAAGAAGAAAATGATAATCTATATATAGAATTCTATGAAATTGGTTTGATATTTCGATAAGGGAGTACTAAAATGATTTAGAAAAAGCTAAGGATGGGAAAATATGACACGAAATAAAAAATATAATTATAAAGATGATTTAAAAGTGATGCTTGATTATGGGAGAGAAAAAAATCGAAAGGGTGAGGGTAGTTATAGTTTTCAAACGGTGATTCAAGATGTTATAACATGGAATGATTTTAAACAAATGACATCTGGAATAAGTCCTATAGATCGAATTGTGGTTGATCGCCTTTTGTATCGAGTTGGAATTGCTCCAGAAAATATAGAGATGATAATTACAGAGAAGGATTATGAGAGATATCAAGCTAGATGTCAGATTTATAAGCTGTACGGAAACGGAGATTATGAAGAGGCAAAGAAACAGTTAGTAGAGTATAAAGGATGGGTAAAGAATGAACATCCCATTCATCAGCAATTTGCAGCTATGTTATATGCAAAGATTATGTGGAAACAAAATAATCATCCAGATAAGATTCTATCTATATTAAAAGATGCCTTGGCATATACAGTAACAGAGTGGAAACAGAAATCTCCAGATGAAATCTGCCTTGCGCCAGATGAGTTGGAAATCATTCTCTTGATGGCAGATTGTTATAGAAGGAAAAATTTTTGGGATAAAGCGGAATATATGATTTCTTGGGTGATGGAATATTCTAGAAAACATGTTATGGAAAAAGAAGTATGGAAACGTTTTCTTCCATTGGTTTATTTGGAAAGCGCAAAACTGCGAAAAGAAGAGATAGCATTGAAGTATATAAAGACAGGTATTCTTCTTTGTTATCAGGCAGCTTCTTTATTTTATCTGATTCCATTGCAAAATTATTATTTGAATTTAATGCAAGTGCTGGAGCAGAAAAACGAATTAACGAAAACACAAAGGAGAAATAAAAGACGTATTTTAGAGGAAAGAAATTGTATTTTGGAATTATGTAGGGAAGTAGAAGTAGATTGGAAGACGATTGAACCAAAGCAAGTATATTATAATACGTATGTCTTTTCAGAAGTATTACAGCGTTATCGAAATTATGTAGGACAATCGAAGCGTTTGTTTTGTGAGGATATCTGTACAGAAAATGCTTATGATGCAATTGAGAAAGGGATTTCAATTCCGAGGAAAAAGTTTCTAGTATTGACGGAACGAATGGGACTTCCTACTACTTATATGATTGCTCCACTACATGGTGTAACAAAAGTATATATGGATCAGAAGGTTCAAATTAACGAGTTAATTACTCGATATCGCTATAAAGAAGCAGAAAAACTTTTGGAAAAACTGGAATTTGATTTAAAGAGAAAAAGATTGCTTGATCTCTGTCCAAGAAACAAACAATTTTTCTTCCGAGTTCATGCTATATTGGATACAAAGTTATACGGAATATCAAGAGAAGAAAGTCGCAAACGGTTAGAAGAGGCAATACGTCTGACGATGCCAGAATATCCGAAACTGGATTTTTCAAAAAAAATTTTATTAACACAAGAAGTATACATATTGAATAATCTTGCAGTTAGCTATCGTGAAGAGGGGGATTATAGAGATCAAAAGAAAAACTATAAAAAAGCAATGGAAATTTGGAAAGGGATTCAAAAAAGTTATCAGACAAGTAAACTCTATGGTTTAGCGGAATATAGAGGTTATGATAAAATATTATCAAATTATATAAGTTGCATTGGATCATCAGGGGATTATTATCACTCTACAAAGCTAGAGTATGAAAGTATAAAACATTTTTTGGAATTAGGGACTATCAATTACTTAGCTGATGCTTGCTATGGAATTGCATGGAATCAAGAAGAAATGAAAATAAAATATGGAAAAATAAAAAAAGAAACTGTCTGTCAGCCAAAACTAAAACAGGCAATCATACTGGCCAAAATGATTCGTCATACTTTTTTAGTTGAATTTTTGGAAAAGCACTGGAAAGAATATAACTAATTGTCATTTGGGCGATTATCTAAAGGAATGCAACCTACAGATTCTTCCTGAGTAGTAGAAGATTCTTCTGTTTCCATATCCAATGGAATCGAATTTTTTGGAATTGCAATCAATAATAATAAACCAAAAATAAGGATGGATAAAAATAACTTTGATTTTCGTATAAATGTACTTCCATAAGCCAATTATTATAAAAATAGCATAAAAACTAGTATAACATAAAAATTAAAAAGA
>DVHN01000056.1 GCA_018712075.1 Candidatus Fimimorpha faecalis | reverse complement strand
GTGGTGTGGAAGGGGAGGGTCAAATCTCCCCTATCCGATTTATAAATGCGAGTGAGAAATGGGGCTTCCCTTAGAAGATTGGGTCTAAGGGAAGTCTTTTATCTCATAGGAAATATTATTGTTAAAACATTAAATAATCCTAAAAATGTAAATCTATAAATGCTGTTGAAAATTTTTATAATAAACTTAAAATTAGTACTAGCATTTTCATAACATTTGTGCTAGAATAAGTATAACAATAATGAAACAATAGGAGTAAATTAATTGCTGCATAAACAAAATGATTGTAGGTGAGAATATGGTACTAAAAATTGATTTTAATAGTGATGAAGCAATTTATATTCAGCTTCGTAATCAAATTATTATTGGAATTGCTACAGAAGAGATTCGCAATGGGGATTCCCTTCCATCGGTAAGAGAATTAGCAAATCATATTGGGATCAATATGCATACTGTAAATAAGGCCTATTCTGTTTTAAAGCAGGAGGGGTTTGTAAAAGTAGATCGTAGAAAAGGAGCAGTAATTTGTATTGACATTGATAAATATGAAGCATTACAGGAATTGAAACAAGAAATGAGAGTTTTGCTTGCAAAAGCACATTGTAAAAATATTTCACGTGGAGAAATACATCAGATTATAGATGAAATTTTTGATGCATATTTTACGCCAGATCGGGAAAAAAGATGAGGAGGTTTCTATATGTTGTGTGAAAAATGTAAAATTCGAGAAGCGAACATTATTTTAACGGAAGTGGTAAATGGAATAAAAACAGAGCATAATTTGTGCAGCCAATGTGCATCTCAGACACAATTAAAACCATTTTTAGATGGGGACTTTCCGTTTGCAAAAATGTTGTCTGGAATTCTTGGACTTCAATCAGAAGCAATCGATGAACAAACAGAAAAAATGAATCAATTAGTCTGCCCAACTTGTCATACGACTTATGGAGATTTTATAAAAAATAGTCGATTTGGCTGTGCAGATTGTTACGATACATTTGGATTGTTATTAGATAATAATATGAAGAAACTGCATGGCAATGATACTCATGTTGGAAAACGTCCAAAGTTTCAGCCATCAGAAAAATCTTATGAAAAAACAGTAGCTTATGAGAAGGAAAGAGAGGATCAGCAAGAACAATTGGAAATTTTACAGTCACGCTTGCAGGAAGCAATTCGAGAAGAAGAATATGAATCTGCTGCCAGATATCGTGATGAGATTAAACTTTTGAAAGAAAGGATGAATGCTGATGCATAAATGGTATGAAAATCAAGAAGACTCTTTGGCTGTTGTAGTTGCAAGCCGCATTCGCATACTTCGTAATTTTAAATCCTATTTATTTCCAACACGTTTGACAAATGAGCAGAAAAGTGATTTATCCATATTAGTAGAGGATAAATTAAATCAACTTCCAGTTGTACTAGAAAAAAAATTTGAAAATTATATGTTGAATGAAATATCAGATACGAATAGGACTGCTTTAAGAGAGCGTCAAGTAATCAATAAATTTTCAAGTGAAAATAAAGCTGGAGTTGGGTTAATTCTTTCAGAGGATGAATCAGTTAGTTTGACAATTAATGGAATGGACCATCTGCGTATGCAAATTTCCCGTTGTGGAATGGAATTGGATGAAGTTTGGCAAGAAATGAATCAGTTAGACGATTTTGTAAATAAACAATTTGAGTATGCATTTCATGAAAAATTTGGATATATGACTGTATATCCTACAAATGTAGGAACTGGAATGAGAGCCTATTTAATTTTGCATTTACCGATGCTTTCCAGCAGTAAACGCTTTCGTGCATTATTGAATGAGATTAGCCGTTACGGAGTAACCGTAAAAGGAGCGTTTGGGGAAGGCCAGGACAATGATGGAAATATGTTTGTTCTCTATAATCAAAAAACGCTTGGCTTATCGGAAAAAGATATTATTCAAGTTCTTACAAAGGTGGCAAGACAGTTGGCAAGCCAAGAAAAAGCAGTACGTCGTCAAGTGCTTACGACACATCGTTTGGAATTGGAAGATAGTATTTATCGTTCTTATGGAACATTGAAATATGCCAAAAATCTATCTTTGAAAGAAACAATTGATCATTTGTCACAAATTCGGTTGGGGCAAGAAGAGGGATTATTATCCTTTAAAGAACCATGTAATTGTTATAAAATGATGCTTGGTGTTCAAAATGCTAATTTACAAACGTATTGGGATCGTCAAATAGAAGAAAAGGCTTTAAATAGAGCAAGAGCCACCTACATTCAGAGACAGATTCCTGAATTAAGGGAGGAGTAAAAATCTGGAAGATTTGTTTTTGGATAGAAGGATAAGGGTTGAAGAGGAGAACAGATCGCTGAGAGGAGAAGAATTATGATGAATCGTTTTACAAAAAAAGCAATGGATGCTTTAGCCTGTGCAGAGGAGGCTGCAAAGGAGTTGGGGCATTCTTATATCGGAACGGAGCATATTTTAATCGGTTTAATTCAAGAAGGAACTGGTGTTGCTGCCAAAATTTTAGAAAGTTATCAAGTAACAGAAGAGAAAGTAATCAGTCTTGTGGAACAACTCATTAATCCAGCACAGCCAGTGACAGTGGAAGAAGTGGGAGGTTATTCTCCTACTGCGGTAAAAGTATTGAATAATAGCTATATTGAGGCAAGGCGCTTTAAAAGTCAATTGATTGGAACGGAACATATTTTAATTGCCATTTTAAAAATATCCGAATGTTCGGCTACTCGTCTAATTAATACAATGAATGTAAATATTCGAAAGATGTATGTCGATTTGCTGGTAGCCATGGGACAGGATAGTGGCGTTTATAAAGAAGAGATGTTAGGAAGTATGACATCGACTAGGGGAAATTCTAAAACTCCAATTTTGGATCAGTATAGCAGAGATTTAACCGAAATGGCAAGAGAAGGGAAATTAGACCCTGTAATTGGACGTCAGCAAGAAATCGGAAGGGTAATTCAAATTTTGAGCCGCCGTACGAAAAATAATCCATGTCTGATTGGAGAACCTGGAGTTGGAAAAACGGCAATTGCGGAGGGATTGGCAAGTCAGATTGTCACAGGGAATGTGCCTGAAACGATTCGGGAAAAACGAGTTGTGACGTTGGATTTATCTGGCATGGTAGCTGGTTCCAAATACCGTGGAGAGTTTGAAGAAAGAATTAAAGGAATTATTAATGAAGTCAGAAATGATGGTCAAGTGCTATTATTTATTGATGAGATCCATACAATTATCGGAGCAGGAGGGGCAGAAGGAGCAATGGACGCTTCTAATATTTTAAAGCCATCGCTTGCGAGAGGAGAAATTCAGATTATTGGAGCTACTACTGTAGATGAATATCGGAAACATATTGAAAAGGACGCAGCATTGGAGCGTCGTTTTCAGCCTGTTATGATTGAAGAGCCAACGGAAGAGGAATCGATTGCGATTTTAAAAGGATTGAGAAAGGCTTACGAAGAACATCATCATGTGCAAATTACTGATAGTGCGTTACAGGCAGCAGTGAAACTTTCTACTCGTTATATTAATGATCGATTTTTGCCAGACAAGGCAATTGATTTAATTGATGAAGCTGCTTCTAAAGTTCGTTTAGCATCTTATGTACAGCCAAAAGAAATTAAAGTATTGGAAAATGATATTGAGGCATTAAATAAAACAAAAGAAGAAGCAATTAAAAAAGAAGCATTTGAAAAAGCTGCTGAAATAAAGAAAAAACAGGAACGCAAGAGAGAGAAGATGCAAAAACTTCTGGCAAAATGGGAAAGAGATAAGAAAAATAAACGTCCTGAAGTTGGAGAAGATGAAATTGCAGATATTGTATCTGATTGGACGAAAATTCCAGTGAAGTCTTTAGAGGAAGGCGAAGCACAGCGATTAAAACAGTTGGAATCTATTTTGCACCAGAGAGTGGTAGGACAAGAAGAAGCGGTAAGTGCAGTTTCAAAAGCAATTCGCCGTGGCCGTGTTGGACTGAAAGATCCAAAAAGACCAATTGGTTCGTTTCTTTTCCTTGGTCCGACTGGTGTTGGAAAGACAGAGTTGTCAAAAGCATTGGCAGAAGCAATGTTTGGAACAGAAAATGCAATGATTCGTGTTGATATGTCCGAATATATGGAGAAGCACAGTGTGAGCAAATTAATTGGTTCTCCTCCAGGATATGTTGGATATGAAGAAGGAGGCCAATTAAGCGAAAAAGTGAGAAGAAATCCATATTCTGTCTTATTATTTGATGAGATTGAGAAGGCTCATCCAGATGTATTTAATATTTTGCTTCAGGTTTTGGATGATGGACAGATTACGGATGCACAAGGACGGAGAATTAACTTTAAAAATACGGTTATTATTATGACTTCTAATTGTGGTGCAGAAAACATTGTTGCTCCAAAGAGATTGGGATTTGGAACGGTGGAGAATGAAAAAGAAAGCTATAACTATATGAAGGGACGTGTTATGGATGAGGTGAAACGTTCCTTTAAGCCAGAATTTTTAAATCGTATTGATGAAATTATTGTGTTCCATCCACTTAATAAATCTCATATGAAAAATATTGTGGATATTATGCTGAAGGATTTGATAACAAGAAGCAAAGAACAGATGAACTTAAATTTAGGAGTTTCAGAAGAAGCAAAAGAATTCTTGATTGAGAAGGGATACGATGAAAAATATGGCGCAAGACCGCTTCGTCGTACAATACAGAACGAGATTGAAGATGCGTTAGCAGAAGAAATTCTGGATGGCAAGATACAAGAAGGAAATACGATAGAAGTAAGGAAAGAAGGAGAAAAACTTCAATTTCTGCCAGTTACCCCTAACAATAAGTAAAGAATCTTCGTTGACTCCTCTAAAAAAATCAGAAAAAGATGAAAAAAAACTAAAAATATACTGGAAATTTTAAGAGATTTATATTATAATAAAAAAGTAAGAAGAGAACTTTTTTCTTAAATATAGCAACTATTAATGAATCGCTGAATGAATGTAAAACGAATTGCTTTTGGTGTAAAAACGAAAAAAGGGGTTCGTTTTACGAAAAAGAGGAAGAGCAGGAGGATAAGTTCATGTCAGTAATTACAGAGTTAATTCGTGTAGAGGCAAATGGGGCCATCAGTTTTGGGAATTACGAATTGGATCAAAAATCAAAGATTTCAGATTTTGAGTATAATGGGGATTTATACAAAGTAAAAACTTTTAAAGAGATTACAAAACTAGAACGTAATGGCATGTTTGCCTATGAATCGGTTCCTGGAACAACTGTAACAAACTATAAAAGGACAGAAGATACCGTATCGTTTGAAGCAGAGGGAATTGCAGATACACAAGTAATTATCGGTGTGGAAGATGATACGGAATACTCGATTATTATTAATGGAGTAAAAATTGATGAATTTGAGACAAACTTAAGTGGAAAATTAGTAATTAGTTTGGACTTGAGTGAAGGAAAGAAAGCAACCGTAACTGTTGAGAAATTATAATTGTTTCGGGAAAGAGGAATTCGTAAAATCTCTTTCTAACATAATGAGATAAGGAAGAAGCATTCCATTTGATGAATCAAACGGAATGCTTCTTCCATGCATTGATCAGATTGGGAGGAAATTATGGCAAAAGCAAGGTCAACGATGTTTTTCTGTAAAGAATGTGGGTATGAATCAAGTAAATGGCTTGGGCAATGTCCTGGATGCCGTCAGTGGAATACAATGGTGGAAGAGCCAGTAGTAAAAAAGAATTCTTCGACTGTAAAAATAGAGAGGAGCAGTCGTCAGCCAACTCGATTAGGAGAAATTTCTATCAAAGAAGAGGAACGTACGAGCACTGGTATGAAAGAATTGGATCGTGTGCTTGGAGGAGGGATCGTGGCAGGCTCTCTTATGTTGGTGGGAGGAGATCCGGGAATCGGAAAATCAACGTTATTGCTGCAAGTATGTAAAAACCTTTCTGAACGGGGGCATAAAATCCTTTATATTTCAGGAGAAGAGTCTTTAAGACAGATCAAAATGAGAGCAAATCGTATGGGCAGTTTTAGCGGAGAATTGCTTTTGTTATCTGAGACAAATTTAGATGTGATTTCTCAAGTCATTACCGAGCAAAAACCAGAATTGGTAATAATTGATTCCATCCAAACAATGTATCGGGAAGACGTTTCTTCTGCACCTGGAAGTGTGAGTCAAGTAAGGGAATCTACTAATGTATTAATGCAGCTTGCAAAGGGATATGGGATTTCAATGTTTCTTGTAGGGCATGTAACGAAAGAAGGAGTTGTGGCAGGTCCACGAGTATTGGAACATATGGTAGATACCGTGCTTTATTTTGAAGGAGATCGGAATGCAGTTTATCGAATTTTAAGAGCAGTAAAAAATCGATTTGGATCTACCAATGAAATCGGAGTCTTTGAGATGATGCAAGAAGGATTAGTAGAAGTAGAAAATCCCTCTGCCTATATGTTAAATGGCAGACCAAAGGGAGCTTCTGGTTCAGTTGTGACTTGTGCAATGGAAGGAAGCAGACCATTACTTTTAGAAATACAGGCATTGATTTGTAAAACAAACTTTGGAATGCCAAGAAGAACAAGCGCTGGCACCGATTATAATCGTATTAATTTACTTATGGCAGTATTGGAAAAACGAATTGGATTGAGGCTTTCTGAGTGTGATGCGTATGTGAATATTACGGGTGGAATGAAAATTAACGAACCATCTTTGGATTTAGCAATTGTAATGGCAATTGTATCCAGTTACTGGGATCGTCCAGTGAAAGAAGATTATTTCATTATTGGTGAAGTTGGTCTCTCTGGAGAAATTCGTGGGATTAGTATGCCGCAGCAGAGAATAAATGAAGCAAAGAAAATGGGATTTACTGGATGTATTTTGCCTGCTGTCTCAATAGAAGGACTGATTATTCCAGACGGATTTTGCTGTATTGGAGTTCGAAGTGTACAAGATGCAATTCAACAAATCAATCATCAATAGAAATGAAAAATATAAGAAAAACAGATTTGCAGGTAGCCTTTTGTGAATAATTGTGATATAATAACCAGGTAATAGGTTAATTTTGTAAAAAAATGGAGGATTTCATGTCAAATATTATTCAAAGATTTATGGACGAATTACCACAGAGCCAATTATTAGGAGTTGCAATTGCAATTATTGTGATTGGTTTGCTTATCTGTTTTTTTGGCTATAAGCTTATGAGGGTTGGGATTACTGTAATTGGTTTCTCAATTGGATTTTTTATTACCGCATTTATGGTAAATTATTTTACCAATAATAACTGGATTACATTTCCAGCGGCGATTATTGTAGGGTTGCTCATTGCTTTTGCTGCGTTTCGATTATATGAAATGGGTATCTTTCTTGTATGCGGAGTATGTACTACATTAACCGTATTTTCGCTGTTATCCAGTTACGATACATGGTGGATTTACATAATTGTAATTGCAGCAGGTATATTGGCAGGCGTATTGGCAGTTTTGTTTATTAAGCCAGTATGTATTTTTGTAACAGCAATGAGTGGAGGAATTATTACAGTACTGGAAGTGTGTCAAAAACTTCAATTTAATTATACAATTGTAATATTTGTTGTAGGAATTTTATTGGGGATTATGGGAATGACATTTCAGACATCACTCGAAAAAAGAAAGAACTAACCATACAGTTTTACTTTTATAAATAATTTTAAAATCCCCGCTTTAGAGAAGCGGGGAAATTCATATATAAGAAGAGGATGATGATTTGAAACAGAGAAGAAGAACAAAAAAAAAGAAAAAGAGAATTGTTAGAATACCATGGATTCATAAAGTTCCGATGGATTATAATTTGTTGTTTGCTCTTATCTTTTTAATTGTGTTTGGTATTATTATGATATATAGTGCGAGCTATTATAATGCAAGTCAAGTATACGGGATTGCTGGATATAGCTTTGCAGTTCAGCAAGCCAGAGCTGCGGTGATCGGAATTGTTGGAATGTTGTTGATTTCTATGATTGATTATCATGTATGGGAAAAGTTATCGTTTTTGGGGTTTCCAATCTCATTTCTACTAATTTTGCTATTAAAAACGCCGCTTGGATCAGAGTCGCATGAAGCTACCCGTTGGTTACAGATTGGTCCGATTAATTTTCAAGTTGCAGAACCTGTAAAGCTGCTTATGATTTTGTTTTTAGCTGCATTTATAAAGAAATATCCAGTTCGGCATTTGCCAAATATTTTAAGAGTAGGATTTTGTTCCCTCCTTATTAGTGGGATGATCTTTGTTATTTCTGATAATATGAGTACTGCCATTATTATTATGGGAATTTCGATTTTGTTAATTTTTCTTTCTCATCCAAATATGAAATACTTTGCAATGGCAGCTGGGATTTTGCTTGCAGTTATAGTTGTGGCGGTTATTGGGATTGAATTATTCATGGATGGAAGCTCGGGAGGATTTCGTGTAACCCGTATTTTAGCATGGCTGCATCCAACTGATCCAGCCTATGCAAGCGGAGTAGCATTACAGGCATCGCAGGCGTTTTATGCAATCGGCTCAGGCGGTTTTTGGGGAAGAGGATTAGGACAAAGTCTTATAAAATTTAAGATGCCAGAACCCCATAATGATTTTATTTTAGCGATTATTGCAGAAGAACTAGGTGCATTTGGAGTTTTATTATTATTCTTCTTATTTATATACTTGTTGTATCGTTTGTATCATATTGCGCAAAGTGCAATGGACTTATATGGAAGACTAATTGTAACAGGTGTATTTTGCCAAATTGCAATTCAAGTTGTTTTAAATGTAGCAGTTGTGACAAGTGTAATACCTACGACAGGAGTAACGCTACCGTTTATTAGTTATGGAGGAGCATCCATTTGTTTCCTTTTGGCTGAATTTGGATTAGTGTTTAGCGTGGACAAATATTCCAGAGATCAGGAAATAAAACGCAGAGCACGCAGAAAGATTGAACGGCAATGGGAAAACGAATTGGGAGGTAGTTATGATACATAAGGGAATAGAATTTGCAATACGTGCGCATGGGCAGCAGAAAAGAAAAGGTTCGGATCTTTTGTACATTGTACATCCATTTGAAACAGCACTTATTTTATCTCAAGCTGGGGCAAGTGAAACACTGATTTGTGCAGGACTTTTGCACGATACATTGGAAGATACCGATGTAACTTACGAACAGTTACGAAAAGAATTTGGTGCAGAAGTGGCAGATCTCGTTTTGAGTCGCTCAGAAGATAAAGAAAAAACTTGGGAAGAAAGAAAGTCAGTCACTGTAAATAAAATCCAGTCTTTAAATTATGAACAAAAGTTGCTGCTTTGTGCGGATAAGCTTTCCAATATGAGAAGTATTGCAGCAGACTATCAGGCAGTGGGGGAGAGACTTTGGGAACGGTTTCGAAGAGGACGTGAAGCTCAAAAGTGGTATTATGGAGCAATTATAACAGAACTAACTCAGCTGGCAGAATTGCCGATGTATCAGGAGTTGAAAAAACTATATCAGTCTATATTTGAAAAAATAGTTTGTGAAAAATGACATTTTAGAAAAGGACTTATAAAAACTGTCTATGATCTTGCCTAAAACTTCTATTTCTTGATAAACACTCCGTGAAGATGCACAAGGATTCGGAAAAGTATTATAGGTACCGATCCGAATCCTGCGCTAAGACTGGAGAAAGAAAAATAAAAACTAATATTAGACTTTTTAATGTTTCTTTTTTGGTTTTTGCTTCTTCTTTTTTTGACTTTGTAATTCAAGATACTGTTTCAATTCATTTAACTCTGTATTATAATGCTTGGATGTTGCATGTGGATTTCCACGTAGAAGCTTTTTCTTAAATATTGTGATCCGTTTTTTGCGCTGAAGATATAATTGTTTGTATTTTTCAAAAGTTTGCTTATTTTGTTCCAATTCTTTCCGCTGTTCTTCGGTTAGATCACTAATATAATCATTTAGTCGTTTTAAGTTATTTGTGATAATCGTACGTAATTCAGAAGAGCGATTAATTGTGGATTCTTTTAGTTCATCAATTCGTTCCCCAATTCGATCGCCAGTTTCTTTAAACTCATCAATTCGTTCTCCAATTCGATCGCTTGTTTCATCTAGAACAGTATCCAAACGACTGCGTAGATGTTCTAATTGTTCCTTGGCCTTTGTCATATCTTCTAATAAATGACGCAGATCCATGGCTTCTTGGAACGAACGAATTGAATCTGTAATAAAAATAATGGAAATAACGATATCTGTAACTATTAGTACAAAGTTGGGAAGTAACGATACAAAATATTGAACTGGTTTATGGCCATATCGAGTTAAAATAACAGTAAAAACTCCCCAACAAAGCGAAGAAGATAGACAAATCTGTCCTTGAAAATTAAATGGCTGATTACTATAATCCCAGTATCGAACTTTAAATAGGCTTTCCATGCACACACCAGTTATATATTCCAGCAGAGTGGCGCCAACGAAACCTGCAAGAAAAGTTAAGAAAATATTATTGGAAAAAGGCATTGCTGCAACTAACATAACGAGGGCACCTGTTCCATAAATAGGGAGGTAAGGACCTCGAAGAAATCCTCGATTGACCCAGTGGTGAGTGCGAACAGAAACAAAGCAAGATTCCCAAAGCCATCCGATAAAGCAGTATATATAAAAATACAGTAGCCATGTAAAAAAAGTATCCAAAATAAACCTCCATATTATTTTATATTATTTTTGAAAAGTGTACTATAGTTCTGAAACCTCGTCAACTAATTTTTTGATTCTGTTATCCTGCTGCACAATTCAATGGTAATTTTGGATGATTCGTTTCTATATTTCTGGTTGATTTTTTCCCTATTTATGATATACTTAAATGCAGATATAACTATTTAGTCCATAAATGATACAAATAAAAATGTCTTATGTCTATTTCAAAGAAGATTAAATAGTTGATTTAGATAATGATTAAATGAGGGAATACTTATGGAAAAGAAACGAAGAGTTTTATTAAAATTAAGTGGAGAAGCTTTGGCTGGTGAAAAAAAGACAGGATTTGATGAAGCTACAGTAAAAGAAGTGGCACGCCAGGTAAAATTATCTGTAGACCAGGGAGTAGAAGTTGGAATTGTCATTGGAGGAGGAAATTTCTGGAGAGGACGCTCAAGTGATGCAATTGATCGTCCAAAGGCAGATCAAATTGGTATGCTGGCTACGATTATGAATTGTATCTACGTTTCAGAAATTTTCCGTTCTGTAGGTATGCAGACCGAGATTTTTACACCATTTGTTTGTGGATCGATGACAAAACTGTTCTCCAAAGATGAGGCAAATGCGGCATTTCAGGCAGCAAAAGTAGTCTTTTTCGCTGGAGGAACTGGACATCCATATTTTTCAACCGATACAGGAATTGTATTGCGTGCAATTGAAATGGAAGCAGATATTATTTTGCTTGCGAAGGCAATCGATGGCGTATATGACAGCGATCCGGCAAAGAACCCAGAAGCAAAGAAATATGATGAGATTTCTATTCAGCAGGTTGTGGATAATCGTCTGGCTGTAATTGATTTGACAGCATCCATTATGTGTTTGGAAAATCATATGCCGCTTGCAGTATTTGGGCTAAACGAAGAGAATAGTATTACAAATGCAATGAATGGTGTAATTACGGGTACTATTGTAACCGCATAAATAATAGATTGGAGAGAGTTAGAAATATGAAAGAAAAAATAGCAGTTTATGAAGAAAAAATGAAAAAAACTTGTCATGCACTGGATGAAGAATTTGCTACAATTCGTGCTGGGCGTGCAAACCCAAATGTTTTAAATAAAATTATGGTAGATTATTATGGAGTGCCTACTTCCATGCAGCAAGTTGGAAATATTTCTGTTCCAGAGCCTCGTATGATTCAGATTCAGCCATGGGAAAAATCTTTAATTAAAGCAATTGAAAAAGCAATTTTAGCATCTGATCTTGGAATTACTCCTACCAATGATGGAAAAGTAATTCGTCTAGTTTTTCCAGAACTGACAGAAGAACGCAGAAAGGCTCTTGTAAAAGATATTAAAAAGAAAGGTGAAGGATCAAAGGTTGCAATTCGTAATATTCGTCGTGATGCAAATGAAGCATTTAAGAAGCAAAACAAAGCAAACGAGATTACAGAAGATGATTTAAAAGAAGCGGAAACAAAAGTTCAAAAACTTACGGATAAATATATCACAGAGATTGACAAAGCAGTTGAAGCAAAATCCAAGGAAATTTTAACCGTTTAATTATACGGATGAAAATAAATAATGCATCATTATGGGGGTAGGTGGAAGCCTGCCCCTTTTGTATGATAAGTCTGGCAAGCGGTCGTAGTGTTTTGTTTGTTGGGCAAATGGTACTGCATTGCAGTAATCGAGTAGGAGAAAAATCATTGAGTGTGGGTTCTATTTCGCAATCAGTGGGCTAAAATGTTATTAATGAGAGGTACTAATATGGAACAATTAAAAATTCCAGAACATGTGGCAATTATTTTAGATGGAAATGGACGTTGGGCAAAAGCGCATAATCTGCCTAGAAAAATGGGTCATGCAGAAGGATGTAAAACAGTGGAGCGTACAGTAGAAGATGCAGCAAGGCTTGGAATTAAATATTTAACTGTATATGGATTTTCTACAGAAAATTGGAAACGTTCCGAAGAAGAAGTTGGGGCATTGATGCAGCTTTTTCGCTATTATATGAAGCGGCTGTTAAAGATTGCAAAAGCAAATAATGTAAGAGTAAAAATGATTGGAGAAAGAAATCGTTTTGCTGCGGATATTATTGAAGGAATCAATCGTTTGGAAAACGAAACGAAAGATAATACGGGACTTACGTTTGTGATTGCAGTAAATTATGGAAGTCGTGATGAAATTTGCAGAGCAGTAAAGAAGATGACCAAAGATGTAAAAAATGGAACGTTAAATCCAGAAGACATTACAGAGTCAACGATCAGCAATTACTTGGATACTGCACAGATTCCAGATCCAGATTTATTGATTCGAACGAGTGGAGAATTTCGTTTATCCAACTATTTATTATGGCAATGTGCTTATACGGAAATCTATATTACCGATATTTATTGGCCAGATTTTAATAAGCAAGAATTAATAAAAGCAATTGAAAGCTATAACAAAAGAGATAGACGGTTTGGAGGAAGAACGAGTAATTAGGAGGATTTGTTGTATGTTTATAACAAGATTAATTAGTGGAGTGATATTGGTTCTTTTATCGTTGATTACAGTAATTGCAGGGGGACCAGTTTTGGCAGTTACATTGCTGCTTATTTCAATAATAGGAATGTATGAACTATATCGTATTTTTAAAATTGAGCAGTCAACGCTTGGGATTGTTGGGTATATAGCAGCCATGATTTATTATTGTCTTATTTATATAGGGAAAACAGAATATATTGTACTATTATTGGTAATAGCGTTCTTAGCTATGATGGCTATCTATGTATTTTCATTTCCTGAAATTGTAACGGAACAAGTACTTTGTGCATTTTTTGGATTATTTTATGTGGCAGTGTTAATGTCTTATTTATATCAGGCTAGAACAATGCAAGATGGAGCGTATGTGGTATGGCTTATTTTCATTAGTTCTTGGGGATGTGATACGTTTGCATACTGTGTTGGAATGCTGATTGGGGAACATCAAATGGCGCCAAAGCTAAGTCCAAAAAAATCCATTGAAGGTGGAATTGGAGGAATCGTTGGAGCAGCTCTTCTAGGAGCAATTTACGGTGCAATTTTCCAAAGTCATATGATTGCATTAAATCATGCAATTATTCAATGTGCAATTATTTGTGCAGTGAGCGGTGCAATTTCCCAAATTGGAGATTTGGCAGCTTCTGCGATTAAGAGAAATCATAATATTAAAGATTATGGAAAGTTGATCCCAGGTCATGGGGGAGTGTTAGACCGATTTGACAGTATTTTATTTACCGCTCCAATTATCTTTTATTTAGCAAGTTGGATGGTAGAACATATGAATTAAATTACATGAGGAGGTATTCAGATATCCATGAAAAACATCTCAGTTCTTGGCTCAACGGGTTCGATTGGAACACAGACATTGGATGTTGTAAGAGCAAATGGAGATATTCATATATGTGCTCTCGCTGCGGGGAGCAATATAAAATTATTAGAGCAGCAAATCAGAGAATTTCATCCTTCTGTCGTATCTGTTTGGGAGGAGGAAAAAGCAAAGGAACTTGCATTAAATGTGGCAGATTGTGCGGTTCGGATTGTCTCAGGTATGGAGGGATTAATTGAAGCTGCTACAGTGGAACAGGCAGAAATTGTTGTGACAGCGGTAGTTGGAATGATTGGGATTCGTCCAACGATTGCAGCAATCGAAGCGGGAAAAGATATTGCACTTGCAAATAAGGAAACATTAGTGACAGCGGGACATATTATTATGTCGCTGGCAAAACAAAAAAATCGAAAAATTTTGCCAGTGGATAGCGAACATTCCGCAATTTTCCAGTCTTTAAATGGAGAAAATCCAACGCAGATTGATAAAATACTTTTGACTGCATCAGGAGGACCATTCCGTGGCAAAAAGAAGTCAGAATTAGTCCATGTTCGGGTAGAAGATGCATTAAAGCATCCAAATTGGTCGATGGGAAAGAAAATTACAATTGATTCTTCTACGATGGTAAATAAAGGACTGGAAGTCATAGAAGCAAAATGGCTGTTTGATGTGGATTTTGATCAAATTCAAGTTGTAGTACAGCCGCAAAGTGTCATCCATTCTATGGTACAGTTTGTGGATGGAGCAATTATCGCACAGCTTGGAACTCCAGATATGAAACTCCCAATTCAGTATGCACTCTATTATCCTCAGAGACGTTTCTTGGCAGGAGATCGTTTGGATTTTACAGCAATGAAACAGATTACATTTGAGGCGCCTGATATGGAAACTTTTCAGGGACTGAAATTGGCATATGAGGCAGGAAAAAAAGGCGGATCAGTGCCAACCGTATTCAATGCAGCGAATGAAAAAGCGGTTAGCCTGTTTTTAGATCATAAAATTAGTTATTTACAGATAGCAGAAATAATTGAATCGAGTATGAAAGCAATTCCAGTTATTGAGCAACCATCTGTAGAAGAAATTTTACAGACAGAACGTGCAACATATGAGTTTATTGAAAGTAGGTGGATGGCGTGAGTTGGATTAGTATTATTGCGCTTATTTTGATTATTGGAATTACAATATTTATTCATGAACTTGGTCATTTTCTGCTTGCCAAGAAGAATGGAATTGGTGTAATCCAGTTTTCCATCGGTATGGGACCAGATATTTTTAAATGGGTAAGAAATGATACTCGTTACTGCTTGAAATGGATTCCGTTTGGAGGTTCCTGTGTTATGATGGATGAGGAAGCTGCAATGTATGGAATCGAAGATGTTCAAATCGATGAAGAAAAGTCGTTTAATAATAAATCAGTGTGGGCTAGAATATCCGTTATTGCGGCGGGTCCTGTTTTTAATTTCTTGCTTGCCTTTGTGTTGGCAGTTATTGTAATTACTTATGCAGGAAGTGATATTTGCCGATTGATTGATGTTCCAGAAGGGGGCGCTGCATATGAAGCAGGACTGCAAAGTGGAGATGAAATTATTAAAATTAATGGCAGCTCTGTTCATCTGTATCGAGAATTGCTTGTATATCTTTCTATGAATCCAGGAAAAGAACTGGATATTGTTTATGAGAGAGATGGGCAGAGAATGGAGACACATGTCGTTCCTCAAATGGATGAGACAGGAAGTTATAAAATTGGTGTAACAGGAGGATATCGTTATGCGCTTGGAGTGGCAGATATTTTCCGCTATAGCTTTTATGAAGTAAAATATAATATTGTAACAACAATAAAAAGTCTCGGAATGATTTTTACTGGTGGTATTACAATTGATGATTTCTCAGGTCCAGTTGGTATTGCAACGATGGTAGATGATATTGTAGATGAAGTTCAAACAGAGACGCAGGATGACCCATTCTCAGAACAGGCGATGACCATGTTTTTGACGTTGACAAACTTTATGATTTTAATTAGTGCTAATTTAGGTGTAATGAACTTGCTTCCGATTCCTGCCTTAGATGGAGGAAGATTGTTATTCTTACTCATTGAAGCAGTGCGGGGAAAGCCTGTTTCGAGAGAAAAAGAAGGTGCAGTACAGGTTGCAGGATTTATTTTCTTAATGGCATTTATGGTTATAATCTTATTTAATGATGTGAAAAAAATTTTTATGTAAAAAGAGAGAGGGTAAAAGGATGTTTCGCAATCACACAAAGGAAATACAAATTGGAAACCGTGTAATTGGAGGAGGAAATCCAATCTTAATCCAGTCTATGACAAATACAAAAACAGAAGATGTTGCAGCGACCGTTGCACAGATTTTAGCATTGGAAGAAGCAGGATGTGAAATTATTCGCTGTGCAGTTCCAACGATGCAGGCTGCTGCTGCAATCAAAGAGATAAAAAAGCAAATCCATATTCCACTTGTTGCAGATATTCATTTTGATTACCGTTTGGCAATCGCAGCAATGGAAAATGGAGCAGATAAAATTCGGATTAATCCAGGAAATATTGGATCAGAAGAACGAGTTCAAGCAGTGATTGAGAAAGCGAAACAATATCAGGTTCCAATTCGTGTCGGTGTAAATAGTGGATCATTGGAAAAAGAATTAGTAGGAAAGTATAATGGGGTAACCGCAGAAGGATTGGTAGAAAGCGCTTTGGATAAAGTACGAATGATTGAACAGATGGGATATGACAACTTAGTTATCAGCATTAAATCATCCGATGTCATGATGTGCGTGAAGGCGCATGAATTATTAGCGCCTCGAACAAGTTATCCTCTGCATGTTGGAATTACAGAAGCTGGAACTGTTACGGCGGGCAATATTAAATCATCCATTGGTCTTGCATTGATTTTGAATCAGGGAATCGGAGATACAATTCGAGTTTCTTTAACTGGAGATCCAGTAGAAGAGGTGAAGTCAGCTAAGTTAATTCTGCGTACACTTGGACTTAGAAAGGGTGGAATTGAAGTAGTATCCTGTCCAACTTGCGGAAGAACGCAAATTGATTTAATTGGTCTTGCAAATCAAGTAGAGACAATGGTATCTGGGTTTGACCATTTAAACTTAAAAGTTGCGGTTATGGGTTGTGTTGTAAATGGTCCTGGAGAAGCCAAAGAGGCAGATATTGGGATTGCTGGAGGCGTTGGAGTTGGAGTTTTGATCAAACATGGAGAGGTGATTAAAAAACTGCCAGAAGATCAGCTTCTGAATGCATTAAAAGAAGAATTAATTCATTGGAATGATAATAAGTAAGAGGTTGTAATATGGCTAAGTTGTTTTTGGAGACATTTCCAACGATTCCATTTTCAGAGGAAGAACAAACATTGCTTCAATTTGTCACAGTACTCCATGTGAATTATACAAAGGATCGTCAGACAATTCGAGTTTATATTCGTTCTTCCAGGTTGATTTCAAAAAAGATAGTATATCATTTGGAGAAAAAATTAAAACAACAGTTATTTCCAAATCAGGCGATCCAAGTAAAAATAATGGAACAGTTTGATTTATCAGAACAATATACACCGCAAAAATTGTTGGATGCCTATCAAGATAGTATTATGATGGAAATTCAAAACACAAGTGAGCTGGAATATCATCTTTTGAAGAAAGCAAAATGGAAGTTTGAAAAGGACGATTTGCTGTCATTGGAAATGGAAGATTCCATGTGGGCAAGAAATCGGGAGCATGATTTACAAAGATGGCTTACGAAGGTGTTTTGCGACCGCTGTGGTTTCTCCATGGATGTGAGGATGAAATATGTCCAAGCAAAGACGAGTGAGCTTAGAAAGCAAATGGAGGAAAAAGAACAGCAAGAAATTCAGGCAATTCTAAACGGCGTAGTGAATAAAAAAGAAGAACCGATACAAGAAGTGTCCAATACAACGGAGAAAAAACAAGAGAAACGATCTTTTGTTAAAGAACCGATCCAGCCAAGCCGTACCGTTTCAGAAAGACCGAAAAAAGAATTTCGCAAGAAATGGGAAGGTGCAGGAAAACGATATATTCGCTCTGATAATCCAGATGTTATTTTTGGAAGAGATTTTACCGATCCAACCATTGAAATTAAAGAACTGGTAGAAGAAATGGGAGAAGTAGCCATTCGTGGAAAAATTTTAGCGGTTGATACAAGAGAACTTCGAAATGGACAAAAGACAATCGTTACATTTCCTGTCACGGATTTGACAGATACTATTATGGTTAAAATTTTTATTGATAATGAACATTTGTCAGAACTTCTCTCCAATATCAAAAAGGGAAATTTTGTAACCGTAAAGGGGATGAGTCTTTATGATAAATTTGACCATGAAATCGGAATTTCTTCCGTCATTGGTATCAAAAAATGCGAAGATTTTACAAATCGGCGTATGGATCATGCTCCTGAAAAACGTGTAGAGTTGCATTGTCATACAAAAGCGAGTGAAATGGACGCTGTTACAGAAGTAAAAGATCTGATTCATAATGCAAAAGCATGGGGACATAAAGCAATGGCGGTTACCGATCATGGATGTGTTTATGCCTTTCCAGATGCGTTCCATGCTTTGAAAAAAGGAGACGATTTTAAAGTAATCTACGGAGTAGAGGGGTATCTCGTCGATGATATGAAAGAAATTGTTATGAATCATCGAAATCAAAGTCTGGATGCTACGTATGTTGTATTTGATATTGAAACGACTGGATTTAGTCCATTAAAAAATAAGATTATTGAAATTGGAGCGGTAAAAGTAGAAAAAGGAAAGATCGTAGATCGGTTTAGTACATTTATCAATCCAGGCGTACCAATTCCATTCAAAATTGAACAATTAACGGGAATTAGTGATAGTATGGTGTTGTCCGCACCTGATATTACAGCAATACTCCCTGAATTTTTGGAATTTTGTAAGGATGCGGTATTAGTTGCGCATAATGCATCGTTTGATATGAGTTTTATTTTGCATAATGCGAAGGAGTTGGGGTATCATTTTGATCCAACCTATTTGGATACCGTTGGACTGGCTCGTTATCTGCTTCCAAAGCTAAGACGTTATAAGCTGGATGTTGTGGCAAAAGAACTTGGTGTTTCATTAGAAAACCATCATCGGGCTGTCGATGATGCCGAAGCTACGGCGGGGATTTTCCAGCGGCTGTTGGATCGGCTGAAGCAGCAGGGCATTACGAATTTGGAAGAAGTAGAAAAAAAGGCAAAGTTAGGGCCAGAAGCAATCAAAAAGTTACCAACCTATCATATTATCGTATTGGCAGCAACGGAAGTGGGACGTGTGAATTTGTACCGCCTTGTTTCGTTTGCCCATTTAAATTACTTTGCACGAAGACCACGTTTTCCAAGATCGGAACTATTAAAGTACAGAGAGGGATTGATCTTTGGTTCTGCATGTGAAGCTGGAGAATTATATCAGTCTATTTTACGTGGGGAATCCGAAGCAGATATTGCCAAAATCGTGAATTTCTATGACTATTTGGAAATCCAGCCATTGGGGAATGATCTGTTTATGCTGGAAAAAGAAGATTACCCAGTTAATTCCATAGAAGATTTAAAAGAAATTAATCGTAAAATTGTAAGATTAGGAGAAGAATTTAATAAACCAGTCTGTGCAACTTGTGATGTCCATTTTATGAATCCAGAGGATGAAGTATATCGCAGAATCATCATGGCTGGAAAGGGGTTTGCAGATGCAGATCATCAGCCTCCGCTCTATTATCGTACAACCGAAGAAATGCTCAAAGAATTTGAATACTTGGGCAGTGAAAAGGCATACGAAGTAGTTGTAACAAATACAAATTTAATTGCCGATCGAATTGATTATATTGAGCCAGTTCGTCCAGATAAATGTCCTCCTGTCATTGAAAATTCGGATGTGGAACTGCGCGAGATGTGTTATAAAAAAGCGAGATCGATGTATGGAGAAACGCTTCCTAAAATTGTGGAAGATAGACTAGAAAAAGAACTAAATTCCATTATTTCCAATGGATTTGCAGTTATGTATATTATTGCGCAGCGTCTTGTGACAAAATCCAATGAAGATGGATATATGGTAGGATCCCGTGGCTCGGTTGGTTCTTCGTTTGTAGCAACTATGTCAAATATTACAGAAGTAAATCCTCTTCCACCGCATTATTATTGTCCTGACTGTCATTATAGTGATTTTGATTCGGAAGAAGTCAGAAGTCATGCAGGCGGAGCTGGTTGTGATATGCCAGATAAAAACTGTCCTGTTTGTGGAACGAAAATGAAAAAAGATGGATTTGACATTCCATTTGAAACGTTTTTAGGCTTTTACGGGGATAAAGAACCAGATATTGATTTAAACTTTTCAGGAGAATATCAGAGTAGAGCACATGCGTATACCGAAGTGATTTTTGGAGAGGGTCATACGTTCCGTGCAGGAACGATTGGTACTTTGGCAGATAAGACCGCATTTGGCTATGTAAAAAATTACTATGAAGAGCGGGGAATTCATAAAAGAGTTTGCGAAATCAACCGGATTGTGGAGGGATGTACAGGAGTAAGACGTACTTCAGGTCAGCATCCTGGAGGTATTATTGTACTTCCACATGGAGAAGAAATCTACTCCTTTACTCCCGTACAGCATCCTGCCAATGATATGACAACGAATATTATTACGACTCATTTTGATTACCATTCCATTGACCATAACTTGTTGAAGCTAGATATTCTGGGACACGATGATCCAACGATGATTCGTATGCTGGAAGATTTGACAGGACAAGATGCTAGAACATTTCCATTGGATAGTAAGGAAGTTATGTCCCTGTTTAAAGATACATCGGCATTAGGGATTACGCCAGAAGATATTCATGGCTGTAAGTTAGGAGCGCTTGGTATTCCAGAGTTTGGAACTGATTTTGCAATGCAGATGTTAATTGATACAAAACCAAGGTATTTTTCAGATCTTGTACGAATTGCAGGACTATCTCATGGAACAGATGTATGGCTTGGGAATGCACAGACGTTGTTAAAAGAAGGAAAAGCGACGATCTCAACGGCGATTTGTACCCGTGATGATATTATGATTTATTTAATCAGTAAGGGTGTCGAAAAGGGTCTTTCTTTTAAAATTATGGAATCGGTTCGTAAAGGAAAAGGATTGACCCCAGAATGGGAAGAAGAAATGGTAAAACATGATGTGCCAGATTGGTATATTTGGTCTTGCAAAAAAATTAAATATATGTTCCCGAAGGCGCATGCCGCAGCCTATGTTATGATGGCATGGAGAATTGCCTATTGTAAAGTGTTTTATCCGCTTGCCTATTATGCCGCATTTTTTAGTATTCGTGCAACGGGATTCACGTATGAATTAATGTGTATGGGAAAAGAAAAGTTAGAGAATGCAATGGCAGATTATGAAAGAAGAATGGATAGTCTTAGTAAGAAAGAACAAGATACCTATAAAGATATGAGAATTGTGCAAGAAATGTACGCAAGGGGCTTTGATTTTCTTCCATTGGATGTTTATAAAGCGAAAGCAAATCGTTTCCAAATCATGGATGGGAAATTAATGCCTTCGTTGAGTTCCATTGATGGGTTAGGAGAAAAAGCTGCTGATTCCATTGTAGAAGCAGCAAAGGATGGACCATTTTTATCACAAGATGATTTCCGAACAAGGGCGAAAGTAAGTAAGACTGTTGTGGATAAAATGGTGGAACTTGGAATTCTGGAGGGATTGCCAGAGAGTAACCAACTTTCATTATTTGATTTTACTTAGTATGGAAAAGAATGCATGGAGAGATGATTCAATGGGATGATCATTTTTCCATGCATTCTTGTTTAGGAATAACTATACCGTAAACGATAAGTACAAGGAAGCATGTAGGGAATTGAGAAATTTGTCTTCCTAGTTAAAATAAAGTTCGGTCTATACTTTTACTGGTAAGCCTGTTATAATAGAAAATGGAAAATTGAGAGAATACGACGGAGGATTTTATGGATAAACAAAAAGGTCACTTAATCTGTGCAATCGAGCCAGGTTCCATTGCAGAAGAGATGGAGTTAAAACCTGGAGACCGTGTATTGGCAGTTAATGACAAAGAAATTGAAGATGTTTTTGATTATGAATACCTAATAAAGGATGAGTATATTGAATTATTGGTAATTACCGCAGAAGGAGAAGAGTGGGAGTTAGATATTGAAAAGGACTATGACCAAGACTTAGGAATTATATTCGAAAATGGATTAATGTCCGATTATCGTTCTTGCTCAAACAAATGTATTTTTTGCTTTATTGATCAAATGCCTCCTGGTATGAGGGAAACACTTTATTTTAAAGACGATGATTCCAGACTATCCTTTCTTCAGGGAAACTATATTACATTGACCAATATGAAGGAAAAGGATATTCAGCGAATTATTGATTATAAACTCTCTCCGATCAATATTTCTGTGCATACAACCAATCCTGAACTGCGCTGTAAGATGCTGCATAATCGTTTCGCTGGAGAATCGCTCAAAAAGATTCAGACGTTATATGAAGCGGGCGTAGAAATGAATGGACAGATTGTACTCTGTAAAAATGTAAATGATAAAGAAGAATTGGAACGCAGCATTCGGGATTTATCGCAGTATATTCCATATATGGAAAGTGTATCCGTTGTTCCAGTTGGACTTTCTAAGTTTCGGGAAGGATTGTATCCGCTGGAACCATTTACAAAAGAAGATGCGGAGCAGACAATTGATCTGATTGAGCAGTGGCAAAGGAAACTCTATCAACAATATGGAACTCATTTTATTCATGCCAGTGATGAATTTTACATTTTAGCACAACGTTCGCTTCCAGAAGAAGAACGTTACGATGGATACATCCAATTAGAAAATGGAGTTGGTATGCTGCGTCTGTTAATGGAAGAGGCAAACAAAGCAATGGAAGTTCTTCATGGAGATGGTCGCTCATTTGAATTTTCACTTGCGACAGGGAAGTTAGCATTTCCTTATATTAAAGCAATTTATCAAAAATTAAAAGGCAAATTTCCAAATATCGTTGGGCATCTTTATTCGATTAAAAATGAGTTTTTTGGAGAGACGATAACGGTATCTGGTTTAATTACAGGAAGGGATTTAAGAAATCAGTTAATGGAACAATCGTTAGGAAAACAATTGCTGCTGCCATCCAATATGTTTCGGAGTGGAGAAGACGTTTTCTTAGATGATGTCACAAAGCAGGAGTTAGAAAGGACTTTACAAGTTTCGATTCGTATTGTAAAATCAAGCGGACAGGATTTGATTGATGCGATGCTGGGACAATCCGATCTGAAAAAAGGAGAAGAAAATCATGCTCCTTATGAATTGGAAAAAGAATAAATCTAGATATAAAGGAGAGCAAAACTATGAGTAAACCAGTGGTGGCCATTGTAGGACGCCCAAATGTAGGAAAATCTACATTGTTTAATGCGTTGGCTGGAGATATGATTTCGATTGTAAAAGATACTCCAGGTGTAACAAGAGACCGTATTTATGCAGATTGTACATGGCTGGACATGACTTTTACCTTAATTGATACGGGAGGAATTGAGCCAGATAGTAAGGATATCATTTTATCCCAGATGAGAGAACAGGCAGAGATTGCAATCGCAACCGCAGATGTAATTTTATTTATTACAGATGTACGACAAGGGCTGGTAGATGCAGATGCGAAAGTAGCCGATATGCTTCGGCGTTCCCATAAGCCAGTTGTACTTGTGGTCAATAAAGTGGACAATTTTGAAAAGCAAATGCCAGATGTATACGAATTCTATAATTTAGGTATCGGTGAGCCAAATCCTGTTTCGGCAGCAGGACGGTTAGGACTCGGCGATATGTTGGAAAACGTAACAAAACATTTTGATGCAGCAATGTTGGAAGAAGAGGAAGACGATCGCCCACGTATTGCGATTGTTGGAAAGCCAAACGTTGGAAAGTCTTCCATTATTAATAAAATTGTTGGGGAGAATCGTGTCATTGTTTCAGACATTGCAGGTACGACAAGAGATGCCGTGGATACCGATATTGTCTATAATGGAAGGGAATATATTTTTATTGATACCGCAGGGCTCCGTAGGAAGAATAAAATTAAAGAAGAATTGGAACGCTATAGTATTATTCGTACAGTAACGGCAGTGGAACGTGCAGATATTGTAGTAATGGTCATCGATGCAACCGAGGGTGTTACAGAACAGGATGCCAAAATTGCTGGAATCGCCCACGAGAGAGGAAAAGGGGTTATTATTGCAGTAAATAAATGGGATGCAATTGAAAAGAATGATAAAACAATTTATCGTTTCCAAGAAAAAATAAGAGAAACATTATCCTATATGCCATATGCAGAAATGATTTTTATATCGGCAAAAACAGGACAGCGATTAAATAAGTTATTTGAGTTAATCGATATGGTAATTGAAAATCAGTCCATGCGAATTGCAACGGGTGTATTGAATGAAATTATGACGGAAGCAGTTGCATTGCAGCAGCCTCCTTCCGATAAAGGAAAACGTTTAAAATTATACTATATTACCCAAGTATCCGTGAAGCCACCAACATTTGTAATATTTGTAAATGATAAGGAATTAATGCATTTTTCTTATACGAGATACATCGAAAATAAAATACGAGAAGCATTTGGATTTAGAGGAACTTCGCTGAAATTTATTATTCGTGAACGAAAGGAAAAAGAGTCATGATGATACGAATCTTATTATTGATCATTGGATATTGCTGTGGATTAATTGAGACAGGATATTGGTATGGAAGATTGAAAGGAATTGATATTCGCAAGGAAGGAAGCGGAAATTCTGGTGCAACCAATTCTTTGCGGGTAATGGGAAAAAAAGCAGGGTTAATTGTATTTCTTGGCGACGTATTAAAATGTCTCATTCCATGTCTGATTGTGCTGTGGATTTTTAAACAAAAAGAGCCAGGAAATGCTTATCTTTATATGGTTTACACTGCAACTGGAGTAATACTTGGACATAATTATCCGTGCTATATGAATTTCAAAGGAGGAAAGGGAATTGCCTGTACCGCAGCATTAATTTTAATGTTGGATTGGAGAACGACTCTTGTATGTCTTGCATTATTTATTATAACAGTGGCAATTACCCGATTTGTATCACTAGGTTCCCTTCTTGTTGTAACAGCATTATTTATTATGTCCGTATGTTTTACGCAGCAAGGGGCCTATCAGTTAAATGCGTCAGTTCGAATGGAATTCTGTGCAGTTATATTGTTTCTTACTGTACTGGCATACTGGCGTCATCGTGCCAATATTGTGCGGCTGCTGCATGGGACAGAAAATAAAATTGGTGGAAAAAAATAGATTTGGGAAAAGGAGAATCATTATGGCAAATGTAAGTGTAATTGGTACTGGTACATGGGGAACGACTCTTGCAATTTTACTTCATGAAAATGGACATCATGTAGTTGCCTGGTCTGCAATTCCAGAGGAAATAACAATGCTCTCAGAGCAGAGAGAACATAAAAGTCTGCCTGGAGTACATATTCCAGAAGGAATTCAGTTTACAGGAGATTTGGAAGAAGCATGTAAAGAAAAAGAGCTAATTGTTATGGCAGTGCCGTCTATTTTTACCAGATCCACAAGCAAAAAAATGGCAGATATTATTCCAGAAGGTCAGCTAATTGTCAATGTAGCAAAGGGAATTGAAGAAGATACATTAATGACTCTTTCACAGCAGATTGAAGAGGAAATTCCTCAGGCTAATGTAGCGGTACTATCTGGTCCAAGTCATGCGGAAGAAGTAAGCAAAAGCCTTCCAACTACTTGTGTAGCAGGTGCGAAAACGATGGAAACAGCGGAGACAGTACAAAACTTCTTTATGGCACCAACGTTTCGTGTCTATACTAGTTTGGATGTATTAGGAATCGAACTTGGAGGATCGCTAAAAAATGTAATCGCATTGGCTGCGGGTATTGCGGATGGATTGGGATGTGGAGATAATGCAAAGGCAGCGTTGATTACGAGAGGAATCGTAGAGATTGCCCGGCTTGGATGTGAGATGGGCGGAAAGTTTGAGACATTCTGTGGTCTTTCTGGGATTGGTGATTTGATTGTAACCTGTGCAAGTATGCATAGCCGTAACCGCCGTGCAGGTATTTTAATTGGAAAAGGTTATACAATGCAGGAAGCAATGAATGAAGTTCATATGGTGGTAGAAGGAGTTTATTCTGCGAAGGCAGCTTTAAAGCTTGGTGAAAAATATCATGTAGACCTTCCGATTATTCAGGAAGTGAATGAAGTGTTATTCCATAATCGTTCCGCAAGAGAAGCCGTATTTGATTTAATGCTTCGGGAACGTACAACAGAAAGTTTTTCTCTGCATTTAAATAAATAATTTAGGTATATTTCATCGGATTGTTCAATATTTGCAATGTTTCTAATAAAAAATAATAGTAAATGGAAAAAATGTTGTGATATAATAAAAATATGTAACAAGAAACGATTATTTTATCACAAGGGAAGCAAAAAACAAGGAGGTTTACAATGAAGCAACGAAATTATTTTTCATTAGAAGGAAAAGTAGCATTGGTAACAGGAGCGGCATATGGAATCGGATTTTCGATTGCAGAGGCACTGGCGGGGGCAGGTGCTAAAATTGCATTTAATTGTCGTGGACAACAGCATATGGAGAAGGCATTGAGTGACTACAAAGAAAAAGGCATTGATGCAAGAGGCTATCTCTGTGATGTTACGGATGAAGATCAGATAGCAAAGATGGTTTCTGACATTGAAAAAGAGCTGGGAACGATTGATATTTTAGTAAATAATGCAGGAATCATCAAACGTATTCCAATGTTGGAGATGAGTGCAGCAGAATTTCGTCAGGTTATTGATATTGATTTAAACGCAGTCTTTCTTATGTCCAAGGCAGTAATTCCAGGTATGATTCAAAAGGGACATGGAAAAATTATTAATATTTGCTCCATGATGAGTGAGATGGGACGGGAAACCGTATCTGCCTATGCAGCAGCAAAGGGCGGATTAAAAATGCTTACGAAAAATATTGCCTCTGAATACGGAGCATATAATATTCAATGCAATGGAATAGGGCCTGGTTATATTGCAACACCACAGACCGAACCACTTCGCCAAAGACAGGCAGATGGTTCCAGACATCCGTTTGATCGTTTTATTATTGGAAAAACTCCAGCAGAACGTTGGGGAACGGCAGAAGATTTAATGGGACCAGCAGTATTTTTAGCTTCCGATGCATCCAATTTTGTAAATGGACATATTTTGTATGTAGACGGTGGAATTATGGCATATATTGGAAAACAGCCGCAATAAAGAAAATTAGCTTAAAAAAATTAAATTAATAATGGATGAAAATAGGCAAGTCACATAATATAAAATCAAATGTATATGGAGACATTGCCTATTTTTTTATGTATAAAATTGAAAAAAACAAGAAAGTACATAAATATCAATAAAATATACTTGAAAGAAAAGAGTTAATTTGGTAATATTAAATTAAGTTAAATATTAATTAAATTAACTTTAATTAAAGAAAGGACGTATGCTTATGAAAAAAAAGAAACAATGGAAACAAATTGCGGCCTGTGCATTGGCAGCAACCCTTACAGTTTCTGCTTTTCCTGCCTCTGTAATGGCTGCATCGGAGCAAACTAACGCACAACAGCAGGCAGAAGTGATTGAGCAATGGGATTTTGATGATGCACAGACAGGACTGGATGGATGGGAAAATGGAGGAAGTTATGCCTATGATGGAGAGGTCTCGATTGCCTATGATTCAGAAACAGTTGGTTCAGGTGCATTGAAATTATCGGTAGCTTATGATTCAGAGATTAGTTGGAGTGAAGTGAAAGTTCAAAACTCCAATGCAAAACTGGCAGGTGCAACTTCCCTAAGCTGTGATTTTTATTATAATCCAGCTGCTATGACAACAGGAAGTTTTAATATGAAGGCATTTGCGAATGAAGCGTTTGATGTGTATAAAGCTGTGACAATGGAAGGGGAATCTTTAGAAAACGGATATTGTAAAGGCAGTATTACGTTGCAGTTTGATCCAACAACACAGGAAGTCGGAACATTATTGCTTGGTGTAATTGGTTCCATGACGGATTATACAGGTGATATTCTGCTGGACAATATTACATTATATGCAGAGGAAGTGGAAGACATTTATGTAGATGTAACGGAACAAGTTGGACAAGCTTCTAAAACGGAGGGACTCACCTATTCGGATACGGTTTCATTAGTGGATGAAAATGCAGATGTAAGTACAGCTGGCTTAATGGCTTACCTACAAGCGGTTGGAAAGACCGATTATGTTTTGTATGGACATCAAAATGACACGCATCATAAAGGCGGAAGTAGTTACGAGGGATCTACTAATTCAGACACAAAAGATATTACGGGTTCAATTGCAGCCATTTGTGGTATTGATACATTATCTTTTACGGGAGCAGAATTGTCTTTACCAGATGGACAAACGGATTCGGTGGATGAAGCAGCGGCGATTTCCATTGAGGCAGCACAGCAAGGCGGAATTATTACACTATCTGCACATATGCCAAATTTTGCTCAAGTAGCGGAAAAACCAAGAACTGCAAATGGAGGATATGATTATTCTGGATATAGTCCAGGTGTTACAACTGGAGATGTGATGTCTCGAATTCTTCCAGGCGGTGACTTAAATGAGGTTTATAATGGATATTTGGATTTGATTGCAAAATATGCTCATATTTTAGCAGAACAGAATATACCAGTTTTATTCCGTCCGCTTCATGAAAATAATGGAAGTTGGTTTTGGTGGGGAGCTGCGTTTTGTGATGAAGAAGGTTATAAAAACGTATACCGCTATACGGTACAGTATTTAAGAGATGTAAAAGATGTTCATAATTTCCTCTATATCTATTCTCCAAATGGGCCATTTGACAGTATAGAACAATATGAATCTCGTTATCCTGGTGATGAATATATTGATATTATTGCGTTTGATATGTATCATGATAATCCAACCGAAACCGATGGATGGATGAACTCATTCCAAGAAACTGTAGAGTTAGTGCAAAGTGTAGCACAGAAACATGGAAAATTAGCGACTGTTTCTGAAACGGGAATGCGTGTACAAACTTCTTTAGGAGATGGAAATAATTATGGCGGAATTGCTCCTTCTGGCAATAAACGTTTGGAATGGTTTTCAGAAGTAAATCAAATAGTATCGGAGTCCGACATGCCATATTATATGGTATGGGCAAATTTTGATGCAAAGTCAAACTTTTTTGCACCATATATGGTTAGTGCAACACGGGGACATGAGATGGTAAATGAATTTATTAAATTCTACAATGAAAAAAGCTCTGTCTTTGCAGACGGTGTTACATTCTATGAAGCTATGCCAGATGTTACCGTAAATTCTCAGCAGACATCTGGATATATTATGGCTCCAACTTCTAACTCCCGTGTGTTAGAGGCAACTACATTATTAGCAAATGTGAAACATGCAGATCCTTCCAAAAAAGTAGAGTTTGTACTCTATAATAAAGAAAAAACAAAAAAGATTACAATTGAAGCAGCTCCATATGCTGGAGAGGATGCAATATTAAATGCAATCGAAACCGTTTATACCGCTGAATTAACTGCTCAGCAGTTAGAAGAAATGGGAGCTACTATCGGAACGATGGATTTAGTATATGATGGAACTATTTTGAATACCATTGCAGCAATGTATAATATTGCAGAACAGGAAAAAGATCCAACGGTAGTGGATGATTTTGAAAGTTATTTTGGAGAACAGGCATTGTTATTGAATGAATGGGCTACCAATACCGGAACGGGATGCAGTTTAAATCCAACACTTAGTACGGAATATAAAAATTCTGGGGAATATGGATTAGAATTTCAATATCATATTTCTACGGAAAAAGTAAGTGAAGGATGGGCAGGAATGACTCGATCCATGGAAGTGGATTGGAGCAAGTTCAACGCATTGCAGCTTTGGATTCGGCCAGATGGAAATGGGCAGAAATTAGTGATTCAGCTTACGAGCAACGGAGAAGATTTTGAAGTATTTCTAAATGAGTTTGCATCTACAACAGAAGCAAAACTTGTAACAATTCCATTTTCTGCTCTAAAAGGAAAATCCAATGGAACTTTTGATCCAGCCAATATTACAAGAGCAGGAATTTGGTGTAATACCATTCCAGCAGAAGGAACAACAGGAGCTTGGACCGTCGATTCTGTCATGTATTTTGATGATATGAAAGCAGTCCAGACCGATGTAACAGAAATTACATATGAAGATACGACTCCAGTACAAAAGCCGTTATCGATCTCTTATCGTACGCATGTACAAAACGATGGCTGGCAAGAATTTGTAGCAGACGGAATGATGTCTGGAACAAAGGGTAAGAGCCTAAGACTAGAAGGAATTGAAATTCGTCTGGATAATAATGCAATTGGAGGAGGTGTAGAATATCGTACGCATGTCCAGAACGATGGCTGGCAGGATTACGTAGCAGACGGAGCTATGTCGGGAACAACGAACAGAAACTTAAGATTAGAAGCCATTCAAATCCGTTTAACGGGAGCAATTGCAGAAAAATATGATATTTATTATCGTACCCATATTCAAGACAAAGGTTGGCTTGGATGGGCAGTCAATGATGGAAAATCAGGAAGCGCAGGATTATCCAAGAGACTGGAAGCAATCGAAATTCGCTTAGTAGAAAAAGGAGCAGCAGCTCCAGGCAGTACAGAAAATGCTTATCTAACAAATGAGAAAGTCGCAAATCCAACGATTCGTTACCGTACGCATGTCCAAAATGACGGTTGGCAAGACTATGTAACAGGTGGAATAACATCGGGAACCACAGGCAGAAACTTGCGATTGGAAGCAATCGAAATTCAGGTAGATGGAGATGGATTGAGTGGAAATGTAGAGTACCGTACCCATGTCCAAAATGATGGCTGGCAGGATTATGTAGCAAACGGAGCGATGGCAGGAACAAAGGGCAGAAGTTTGCGGTTAGAAGCGATTCAAATTCGCTTAACAGGAGAGTTAGCTCAGAAATACCATGTAGAATATCGTACACATGTCCAAAACGAAGGCTGGCAGAATTGGGTAAGAGACGATGCAATGTCAGGTACAACAGGAAAGAATTTGAGACTGGAAGCAATTGAAATTCGTCTTGTGAAAAGATAAATAATTAAAAAAGGAATAATAAAAAACCAATGGAGATTAATTTTGAATTAAATTCCATTGGTTTTTTGTAACTGTTATACAATATCCATAATTTGTATTTCTCCACCATTTAATGTTATTTGAGTGTGATCGGGATACTCCACGAGTAATTGTCCTTGATCTGTAATGGAGAGAGCCTTTGCCGTTCCTGTCCGAATTCCTGAAATAATCTGGATCTTTCTGCCAGGAACAAAGTTAAGCGCCCGATACTCTTTTAAGGAAGAGCAGGGATTTTGTTCCAATTGATATAATTCATTTAAAATAGCTGCTGTAAGTTGACAGCGAATGGCTCCATCTGGTTCTATGTCATAAAGAGAAGTTACAATCGAAGCCAGTTCATCTGGAATGGCTTCACGGAAGAAAATATTTAGACCAATTCCAACGATTGCATATTCAAACGTATCACCTTCCAAATCAGTAACTGCTTCAGTCAATATTCCTCCAACTTTCTTTCCGTTTAGAAAAAGGTCATTGACCCATTTGATTTCAAGAGGGATGTTACATATTTTTTTTACAGCACGGCATACGGCAACTGCGGCAGCGATTGTTAAGAAGGTAGATTCCTGCATGGATAGAGAAGGACGTAAAAGCATGGATAAATATAGTCCGCCTGGTGGAGAATAAAAACTGCGTCTTTGACGTCCCCGTCCATTTGTCTGAGTATCGGCTAGAACAGAGCTGCCAGCTGGGGCAGATTGTATGGCAAGTTGCCGAGCCAAATCGTTAGTACAGGAGCATTGAGATACAATGGTAAGAAGTTCGGAACGAAGAGGGGGAAGGAGCAGCGGAGCAATCGCTGTTACACTTAAAACATCACTGTTTGGAAGTAAAGTATAACCACGGTTTTGTCCAGCTTGAATGAAATGTCCGTCTTCTTTTAGTGCACGAATTACTTTCCAGACAGCAGCTCGTGAGACATGGAATTGATCTGCCAGCCATTGTCCAGATACTGCCTCTCCCCTTCGTTCGGTTAGTATGCGAAGTACTTGTTCTTTTAAAGACATAGGTCAGCTCCTTATTATAATAGTTCAGTGAATCAGCGTGACGGGAAGATTGACTTTGAGACCTTTAACCGTGAGTGGAATAAATTTTGGGTAATAATACAGGATACAACCGTTTGGCTAAGATGGCTGCAAGTAAAATCTTGATCACGTCGCCTGGTAAAAATGGAATTACACAAACACTTAAGCTTTGTAATATTCCTGTTTTTGTAATAATTATAAACCAAATTGTACCGATTGTATAGCATAAAATTGTGCCGATTCCCATGCCAATACATAAAGTAGAAAAGCGATGTCCAAAATGAGAAGTAATAAATCCAGATACAGCGGCAGCGGCAAGATATCCGATAATGTAGCCTCCTGTTGGACCGAGCAGTACGCCTGGACCAGCGGCCAGTCCCTGAAAAACTGGTACTCCAACGATTCCAAGAATCAAATAGATCAGCATACTAAGGAAACCATAGCGAACACCTAATATTGCTCCTGATAAATGAACTGCGAACAATGCCAAATTGATTGGAACCATTGGAAGTGGAATTGCGATTTGACTGCATACGGCACAGAGTGCAGCAAACAGGGCTGCTAATACAAGGGAATGGGTCGTTTGTTTCATAATAATCCTCCAATTGTTAACTTAAAATTTCATGCCTACTTTGCAGGCACCACTTTTATAATAACTATAACAGAAAAAAATAAAATGTCAACCTATAAGGTTAACAATTGAACATAGGAAGAATGGATATGAATTTTTTTCCAGAAGAAAAAATGATAATTTTATGTTGTTTTCTCACTAAAATCATACTATAATCTAGAGAAAAGTTGATTGCTTTGCACACAGGTGTTCTTGCAATCGCAGCCTGTATTTACAATTCATGTTTTATACAGGTTAGCCCGTTGCCATGAAGCAGATCGTGTTTACACAGGATCATTTATCGTTATGGGATTTTTATCGTATTTAAGAGTAGGAGGATTATAGTTTGCAGATTATTATTGGATTATTGATTCCATTTATAGGAACAACATTGGGTGCAGCATGTGTATTTTTTCAAAAAGGAGAATTAAAACCGCCTGTACAAAAAGCTCTTTTAGGGTTTGCGTCAGGAGTTATGGTAGCTGCATCGGTTTGGTCTTTGTTAATTCCGTCTATGGATATGTCACAACATATGGGAAAGCTGGCATTTCTTCCAGCTGCTGTAGGATTTTTAATTGGAATTGGTTTTTTATTGTTGATGGATCATGTAGTTCCACATTTACACTTGGGAAGTGAACATTCAGAAGGACCAAAATGCGCATTAAAAAAAACTACTATGCTTGTCCTAGCGGTTACGCTTCATAATTTGCCAGAGGGACTTTCCAGTGGTGCTGCATTTGCTGGAGTAATGAGTGGAAATAGTGCGATTACATTGATGGGGGCATTTGCATTATCAATTGGAATTGCAATTCAAAATTTTCCAGAAGGAGCCATTATCTCATTGCCGCTGAGAAGTGAAGGAATGAGTCGAGGCAAAGCGTTTTTATATGGTTCTTTATCTGGAATTGTAGAGCCGATTGGAGGACTTTTAACCATACTGCTGGCAGCTCATATTACGCCGTTTATTCCGTATTTACTCGCATTTGCAGCAGGAGCAATGATCTATGTTGTAGTAGAAGAGTTAATTCCAGAAGCGTCCGAAGGAGAGCATAGTAATATTGGGACGATCGGATTTGCGATTGGATTTGTTTTGATGATGATTTTGGATGTAGCACTTGGATAAAAGCAGGAATAGAGTCTTTCCCTTTCACATATATTATAATAGTAGGATACGGGAGTCAAAATGTCATATCTTTTAAGAAATGTATCATTGAAAGACTCGTAGTATGAAACAAGGAAATGTGATAGGTGGAAAGGGGCAGATAGAATGAACGAATTTCATGTATATAAAGATATTCAATCCCGAACAAATGGTGAAATTTATATAGGTGTAGTTGGACCAGTTCGGACAGGAAAATCTACATTTATAAAGCGATTTATGGACTTAATGGTGCTGCCGAATATGGAGGACGAAAACAGTAAAGCTCGTACAAGAGATGAACTTCCTCAGTCGGCAGCGGGTCGTACGATTATGACAACTGAACCAAAGTTTATACCAAAAGAGGCCGCCAATATTGAAATTGCAGATGGAATTAATGTCAGCATCCGATTTATTGATTGTGTTGGATATATGGTGGATGGAGCGGCAGGTCATACCGAAGATGATCAAGAACGAAAAGTAAAAACTCCCTGGTTTGATTATGAGATTCCATTTACTCAGGCAGCGGAGCTTGGAACAAAAAAGGTAATTAGTGAACATAGTACAATTGGAATTGTTGTAACAACTGACGGTTCGATTGGAGAATTGGAACGTGCCAATTACATACCTGCCGAAGAAAAGACAGTGCGGGAATTAAAGAAACTTGGAAAACCATTTATCCTTTTGCTTAACAGTGTAAGGCCATATGCCGAAGAAACGGTAGCATTGGCAAAAGAAATGGAGGCTCGTTATGGAGTATCCGTTCAGTCAGTAAACTGTGAACAGTTAAAAAAAGAAGATATTTTAACATTAATGCAGGAAGTATTGGAGGAATTTCCAGTTACAGAATTGGATTTTACAATACCAAAATGGCTGGAAATCTTGCCATCAGGTCATTGGATGAAAGAAAAAGTAGTTCAATTAGCAAAGGAAGTTTTAGGAAAAGTAACCTGGATGAAAGATATGAGGGAAGGAATTTGTGAAAAACTTCCTGAAGAAGTGAAGCAGCTGCGTTTAGAAAAAAAGGATCTTTCGAATGGAAAAGTAGTGGTGGAGGTTCAGATTGAACCGAAGCATTATTATCGTATTATCAGTGATTATATTAATATTCCAATTAAGGGAGAATACGAGTTAATGAAAACGCTGCTGGATTTGTCGAAAAGTAAAAGCTATTTTGAACGAATTCAAAATGCTTTAGAGGCAGTTAAACGAAAGGGATATGGCGTTGTAACTCCAGAACGGGAAGAAATTGTGTTGGATGAACCACAGGTAGTAAAACATGGAAATAAATATGGCGTAAAAATGAAAGCAGAAGCGCCGTCGATCCATTTGATTAAAAGCTATATTGAAACGGAAATTGCTCCAATTGTAGGAAGCGAGCAGCAGGCAGAAGATTTAATTGCTTATATGAAAGAAACAGCAAAAGAAAAAGAAGATGGAATTTGGGCAGCCAATATTTTCGGGAAATCGATTGAACAAATCGTAGATGACGGAATTGATGCGAAAATTTCGCAAATGACCGATGACTGCCAAATGAAGTTACAGGAAGCGTTACAAAAGATTATCAATGACAGCAATGGAGGCATGATTTGTATTATCATTTAATTCAATCAAGGAAAGTTTCCGCTGCGAATATTTATTTGATAATAAAATGGATAAAATAAAATTTTTCCCAAAAGCCATAACAATAATCAGATTCTCCCGCATTTTTTGCTGAAATAGGGGAATATCTGAAAAGTTGCTGTGGCTTTTGTCGATTTTTATATGATTTTTAAGCTGGTTTCCTAGAAAGATTTTATGAGAATGGTTGACGGATTTTTAGAAAAACGCTATAGTATATTTAAGTTGTAGAGAAGCCATCTATGAAATAGAGAGGAGGCAGTTATTGTGAATCCAACGTATCAAAAATTGTTGTCGTGCTACGATTGTTTGAAAAAAAGAATTAAATTTACTCCAAAAGTTGCTCTTGTGCTAGGATCTGGGCTTGGAGAATATGCAGAAACAATCCAAATCGTAGCATCATTAAATTATAGTGATATTATTGATTTTCCAGTCTCTACTGTAGCTGGGCATAAGGGACGCTTTGTATTTGGATATATCGAGGAAGTTCCAGTTGTCATCATGCAGGGGCGGATTCACTATTATGAGGGATATGAGATTGAGGATGTTGTGTTGCCAATTCGTCTTATGAAATTAATGGGAGCAGAAATTTTATTCTTAACCAATTCAGCGGGAGGAGTAAATCCAGAATTTGAAGCGGGGGATTTTATGCTCATTAAAGATCAAATTTCTAGCTTTGTACCATCTCCGCTCATTGGTGAAAATATTGACAGTCTTGGAACGCGCTTTCCAGATATGAGTCATATTTATGATTTGGAACTTCAGCAATTGATTCGTAAATCTGCGCAGAAGTTGGATATCTGTCTAAGGGAGGGGATCTATCTTCAGTTTACGGGTCCGAATTACGAATCACCAGCTGAAGTGCGTATGGCACGACTGCTTGGAGCCGATGCGGTTGGAATGAGCACGGCTGTAGAGGCAATTGCAGCCAATCATATGGGAATGAGAATATGTGGAGTTTCCTTCATATCTAATTTAGGATGCGGAATGACAGATGAGCCTCTTACACATGAACAAGTCAAGGAGGCAGCAGATATGGCAGCTCCTTACTTTAAAAAACTAATTACTTTGGTGGTAACTTCCATCAAGACAATATAGGAGGATATATGAAAATTCGATTTTATAATGCGAGAATACTGACGATGGAAAAAGATTCTCACATTCATACGGGAGAATTATGGGTAGAAAATGGAATCATTTCTTATATAGGAAGCAGAGAAGACGCTGTGAATAGAGAAAAGCCAGAATGGGATCGTGAGATTGACGCAAGAGGAAATTTACTAATGCCTGGTTTTAAAAATGCTCATACGCATTCTGCGATGACTTTTTTGCGTTCTTATGCAGATGATCTGCCATTGCAAGACTGGCTGTTTCAGCGAGTATTTCCAATGGAAGCAAAATTAAAACCAGACGATGTGAAATCTGCATCGAAACTGGCAATTATGGAGTACTTAACAAGTGGAATTACTGCTAATTTTGATATGTACTTTTTCCCAGAACAGTTTATAGAAGCATCGATTGAATGTGGCTTTCGTACCGTAATGTGTGGTCAAGTCAGCGGAACCGATGAGGAAGCAGACGATATTTTAAACCGATTGACGGGTTATTATAATACGTTTAATAATAAACATCCATTAATTAGCTGTCGGCTTGGATTCCATGCAGAATATACAACGGGACGAAAAGTAATGGAAGGAATTGCAGAATTAGCGCAAAAATATCAGGCACCTGTATTTACGCATAATGCAGAAACGAAAAAAGAAGTGGATGAATGTATTGCTCGCTATGGTATGACTCCAACGATGTTAATGGATTATATGGGAATGTTTATGTATGGCGGTGGTGGATTCCATTGTGTCTGGCTGAATGATGAAGATATTGAAATTTTTAAAAAGCACGATATGTCAATTGTCACGAATCCAGGTTCCAATACAAAGCTGGCGAGTGGAATTGCTCCATTAACACGTTTTTTAGACAATGGAATTAATGTAGCCATTGGTACCGATGGACCAGCAAGTAATAATTGTTTGGACATGTTCCGAGAAATGTTTTTGGCAACAGGACTGCAAAAACTTCGAAACAACGATGCAGCAGCAATGAATGCAATGGATGTATTGCGTATGGCAACGGTTGGAGGAGCAAAAGCAATGGGATTGAAAAACTGTGATATATTGGCAGAAGGGAAAGCAGCAGACTTGATTATGATTGATTTACATCAGCCGAATATGCAGCCATTGAATGTTATTGAGAAAAATATTGTATATAGCGGAAGCAAACAAAATGTGAAAATGACGATGGTAAATGGAAAAATTCTTTATGAAAATGGAGAATTTTTTATTGGAGAAGATCCAGAACGTATTTATGCAGATGTGAATGATTTAATTGCTCGATGTAAAGAGGCATAAATAGTTTAAAAAGGAGTATAAATGGAAAAATATATTTATATTGGACTGGGAATTGCATTGCTGATTGCTATGATTTATCCTGTTGTAACGGCGGAAAGACGCAGACGTTCGGCAATACTTGGAAAAATCGTAAGTGCCTGGGGACAAGTTCCAAAACGAGAATATGAGTATAGTGAATTTGAAAAAATTGCGAAATATTATCAGGCAACGAAGGGAAACGAATTCACAATTGACGATATTACATGGAACGATTTGGATATGGATCGCATTTTTATGATGATTAATAATACTTCTTGTTCCACAGGGGAAGAATATTTATATAAAATGCTGCGAACTCCAGTGTTTGATCAAGCGACTTTAGATGAACGAAACCGATTGGCAGAATATTTTGCATCTCATGATGACGTGCGTCTGCAATACCAGTTGGAATTTTCCCGAATTGGATATACCAAAAAAATTGCATTAATTGATTATATCCATGATTTTGCGAACTTAAATCGGCAAACAAATTTAACCCATTATTTGCATATTATGCTGATTTTTGCATCTATTTTATTGATGATTACTGCTCCATCGCTTGGAATTTTGGCATTTTTTGCAGTCATGGCCTATAATATTATTATGTATTATAAAGATAAGGCCAAAATTGAGCCGTATTTTATAAGTATAGGTGTCATTGTGCATATGATCATGTGTTGTCAAGAATTGGCAAAGCATAAAGAACCCGAGCTGAAACAATATTTGGAAAAACTAGGTTCTGGCGTTCATCAATTAAAATCCATTCGTTCTAATGCGAAATGGCTTGGAGAAACCGATAAGTCTAGTGGGAATCCAGCAGATATTATAATGGAATATATCCGAATGATGACCCATATTGATCTAATTAAGTTTAATACTGTACTTGGAAAAGTGCAGAAGTATATGCCAGAAATTGAACAGGCATTGGAGATTATTGGGCAATTAGACAGCTGTATTGCGATTGCTTCCTATCGGCAAACATTGCCATTTTATTGCAGGCCGAAGCTTGTGAGTGAGCAGTCCCATAGAGTAATGGCGAAAGATTTGTACCATCCGCTTATATCGGAGCCAGTTGCCAATAGTATTTATGAAGAAAAACCTGTATTGCTGACGGGATCCAATGCATCGGGTAAATCTACTTTTTTAAAGACGGTGGCAATTAATGCGATTTTAGCTCAGACAATTGATACAGTAATGGCGCATTCTTACGAAGCAAATTTCTTCCGAATTTATTCTTCTATGGCACTGCAAGATAATTTGCAAGGAAACGAGAGCTATTATATTGTAGAAATTAAGTCGTTGAAGCGAATTTTAGATGCTGCACATGAGAAAACTCCGATTCTTTGTTTCGTAGATGAAGTATTACGTGGAACGAATACTGTAGAACGAATTGCCGCTTCTTCTCGAATTTTGCAAAATCTGGCACAGAGTAATGTCATGTGTTTTGCAGCAACACATGATATTGAACTGACGCATATGTTGACAGAGTACTATGAAAACTATCATTTTACGGAAGAAATTAAGGAAAATGATATTTTATTTAGTTATCAGCTCCATAAAGGAAGAGCAACGACGAGAAATGCAATTCGTCTGCTTAAAATTATGGGATATGAAGAGGATGTTATTCAAAAAGCCGATGAAACGGCACAAAATTTTATGAAAACAGGAAACTGGTCTCTGTAGGAGAATTTTATGAAAGTGACAATTTATACAGATGGTTCTGCCCGAGGAAATCCAGATGGGCCAGGCGGATACGGAGCAGTGCTTCAGTATGTAGATCCGAAAGGAATCTTACATGAAAGAGAGCTTTCGGCTGGATATGAGCGTACTACGAATAATCGGATGGAACTAATGGCAGCAATTGCAGCGTTAGAAGCTTTAAACCGACCATGCGAAGTAACACTTTATTCGGATTCACAGTATTTGGTGAAAGCGTTTCAAGAACATTGGATTGATGCGTGGATAAAGAAAGGATGGAAACGGGGAAAAAATGAACCTGTTAAGAATGTAGATCTTTGGAAACGGCTGCTTCGAGTAAAAGAAAAACATCAAGTGAAGTTTGTATGGGTAAAGGGACATGATGGCCATGAAATGAATGAGCGCTGTGATAAGTTAGCCACAATGGCGGCAGATGGAGAAAATCTGCAAAAAGATACGATGGCAGAGTAGGGAACTACTTGAATTTAAAAAATGCTTATGCTAAAATAGGCAAAGGAATGAACAGTTTGGAGGTGGTTTTATGCCATTTGTTTCAGAGTTTTTATTTGAAGCGGTTCGAGCTATTTTCCTTGGAGCAGTAATTGTAGCTGCTGTTATAGGCGGAAAGAAGTTCCGTGATTATAAAGATGCAAAGAAAGCATAAAAAATAAGAAATATGCGAAAGAGCTGGAGGATGAATTGTGGAAAAGTATGGTGTTAATGAACTGAGAAAAATGTTCTTGGAGTTTTTTGAAAGTAAGGGACATTTAGCGATGAAGAGCTTTTCTCTTGTTCCACATAACGACAATAGTTTATTGATTATTAATTCAGGTATGGCTCCATTAAAGCCATATTTTACAGGACAGGAAATTCCACCAAGACGTCGAGTTACGACATGTCAGAAGTGTATCCGTACTGGAGATATAGAAAATGTAGGAAAAACAGCACGTCATGGTACTTTTTTTGAAATGCTTGGTAATTTCTCTTTTGGAGATTACTTTAAAAAAGAGGCGATTGCATGGAGCTGGGAATTTTTAACCGAAGTAGTAGGTCTGGATCCAGATCGTCTTTATCCATCAATTTATGAAAACGATGAGGAAGCATTTGAGATTTGGAATAAACAGCAGAACATTCCGGCAGACCGTATTTTCCGTTTTGGCAAAGAAGATAATTTTTGGGAACACGGTTCTGGTCCATGTGGTCCATGTTCAGAAATTTATTATGATCGTGGAGAAAAATATGGTTGTGGAAAACCTGGCTGTACGGTTGGATGTGATTGCGACCGCTATATGGAAGTGTGGAACAATGTATTTACTCAATTTGATAATGATGGGAAAGGTAATTATACCGAATTAGAGCAGAAGAATATTGATACAGGTATGGGATTGGAACGTCTTGCCGTTGTAGTTCAGGATGTAGATTCTATTTTTGATATTGATACATTAAAAACACTTGTGGATCGTGTTGCAGAAATGGCGCACACGAAGTACGAGGAAGACGCTCAAAAAGACATTTCGATTCGTCTAATTACTGATCACATTCGTTCTGTTACTTTTATGATTTCCGATGGAATTATGCCTTCCAATGAGGGAAGAGGATATGTACTTCGTCGTTTGCTTCGTCGTGCGGCACGTCATGGAAGATTGCTTGGAATTGAAGGTACTTTTTTAGCCGAATTGAGTAATACCGTAATCGAAACTTCTAAAGATGGTTATCCAGAATTGGAAGAGCGAAAAGCAATGATTTTCAAAGTTATTACAGAAGAAGAGAATAAATTTAATCGTACCATCGATCAGGGATTGAGCATTCTCAAAGAGATGGAAGAGACGATGCAGAAAAATGGAGAGACAGTATTAGGCGGAGAAGATGCATTCAAACTCTATGATACGTATGGTTTTCCTCTGGATTTGACAAAGGAAATATTAGAAGAAAAAAATATGACTATTGATGAAGAGGGATTCAAAGCTGCGATGCAAAAGCAGCGTGAAAAAGCACGTGGAGCAAGAAAAACAACCAATTATATGGGAGCAGATGCCACTGTATACGATGAAATTGATCCAGCCATTACATCAGAATTTATTGGATACGATCGTTTAACAGCAGAGTCAACGGTTACGGTACTGACAACAGAATCCGAGCTGGTACAGGCATTAACAGAAGGAAATACTGGAACGATTATTGTAGAGCAAACTCCGTTCTATGCAACGATGGGTGGTCAGGAAGGAGATACTGGACGGATCACAGCGAAGGATGGTGCAGAGTTTGAAGTAAAAGATACGATCAAATTAAAGGGTGGAAAGATTGGACATGTCGGTGTAATGAAAAAAGGCATGATTGCAGTAGGTGATGGAGTGATTCTGGATGTCGATGCCCAATCCCGTGCTCTTACTTGCAAGAATCATAGTGCAACCCATTTATTGCATAAGGCGCTTCGTACCGTACTTGGTACGCATGTAGAACAGGCTGGTTCCCTTGTTACACCAGGAAGACTTCGTTTTGACTTTACGCATTTCCAGGCATTAACAAAGGAAGAATTAGCTCAGGTAGAGGCAATTGTCAATAAAGAGATCCAAGCAGCTCTTCCAGTTGTGACAAAGATTATGACATTGGAAGATGCGAAAAAAACAGGTGCAATGGCATTGTTTGGAGAAAAATATGGAGATACGGTTCGTGTTGTAACGATGGGAGACTTTTCTACAGAATTATGTGGTGGTACACATGTAGATAATACGAGTGTAATTTCCTCGTTTAAGATTTTGTCAGAAGCAGGTATCGCAGCAGGAGTACGCCGTATCGAAGCATTGACTTCTGAAGGATTGATGAATTACTATAAAGAAACCGAAGCAGAATTAGAAGCCGCAGCAGTTGCAGCAAAAACAACGCCAGCGAATTTGACAGCGAAGATTCAATCTCTGTTAGAAGAAATTAAAACACTTCATGCAGAAAATGAAAAGTTAAAAGATAAGCTTGCAAAGGAAGCTATGGGAGACGTTATGAGCCAGGTGAAAGAAGTAAAAGGCATAAAATTATTGGCAACAAAAATGGCTGATGTAGATATGAATGGACTTCGTAATCTCGGAGATGAGTTAAAAGAAAAACTCGGAGAGGGTGTTGTAGTACTGGCTTCGGTTCAGGCAGGCAAAGTTAATTTAATGGCAACTGCCACAAACGAAGCATTAAAGGCAGGTGCCCATGCAGGTAACTTAATTAAAGCGATTGCAGGACTCGTTGGCGGCGGCGGCGGCGGTCGTCCAAACATGGCACAGGCAGGTGGAAAGAATCCAGCAGGTGTGGATGAGGCATTGGAAAAAGCAGCACAAGTATTGGATTCTCAGATAAAAAACTAAGATAATTTAGTCAAAATATAGATTTTTGTATTTTTCTAAAAAAAATATAAAATTTTATTGACGAAAACTCAAAATACGGGTATAATAATAAGCGTGCTATAAAATACCCAAACAGTTGTATTACGCACAATACACAACTGGAGGGAGGTAAGGTGTGAGCTTATGTCGAATGTAATCGTGAAAGATAACGAGAGTTTAGATAGCGCTTTACGCAGATTTAAGAGAAACTGCGCAAAGGCAGGTATTCAGCAGGAGATTCGTAAGAGAGAACATTACGAAAAGCCAAGTGTAAGACGTAAGAAAAAGTCTGAAGCTGCTAGAAAGCGTAAGTATAATTAATTCTTTTGCGGATGTAATGAATTCCATTTCACCTAAAAAAGAAGAATAACAGAATTTAATATAGAAGTTAGTTAGATTCTGTAATAGGAAAGTTTAATTTGTGCATTAAAGCAGGCGGGGTCCATAAGGATTCCGCCTGTTGTAGTATAGTTTGACAACAACTTGAATATAATGGAAAGAAATAAAGATTTGCTTTGCAATTAAAGGAAATGATCCAGAAAGGCTGATGCAATGAGACGGATGGAACGTTTAGCAGAACAGTTAAAGCTTCCGAAAGATAGTGTTTTGGGAGCAGTAATTGTAACTGCTATTGGAAACCATGAAGTTTGTATAGAAAACTTTCGAGGGATTCTGGAATATAATGATTGCTGTCTAAAGCTACAGATCCGGGATGGAAGGCTTTGTATTTGTGGCAAAAGGCTTCGGATTGTCTGTTATAATTATGAGGAATTGAAGTTGACAGGATGCATTGAAAGCATATGCTATGAATAAGGGGTTGAGATATGATTACAAAGATTCTTCAATATTATAGAGGGTTTGTAATAGTTCGGATTATAAGTCATTCGCCAGAGCGATTTTTAAATCTTTGCAGAAACCATGAAATTGTATTGCAAGATTTAACCTATCGGGATGGATATTATGAATGTCAGATGGACTTAAAGGATTTTCGGAGAATTCGGTCAATTGCACATAAATCCCACACACGTCTCTTTATAGTAAAAAAATGTGGATTTCCCTTTTTTTTATACCGCAATCGTCATAGAAAAGTTACTTATATTAGTTGTGCCGTATTTGTTGTTGTTCTATATATTATGTCTTTATTTATATGGGACATTCAGTTTGAGGGAAATCAAAAGTATACCGATGATGTACTAATGACATTTTTACATTCTCAGGGATATGTGCAAGGAATGCAGGTTCATAACGTTGTATGCGAAGATTTAGAAAAAGCCATTCGAAATGAATATGAAGATATTAATTGGGTTTCTGCCCGAATTGATGGAACGAGATTAGTTGTAAAGATAAAGGAAAATACAGGAATATTGGAAATCGAAGAGAAAGATTATAAAGAAGGAGATCTCATTGCAGATAAGGATGGAGTAGTCGTATCGGTGATTACAAGAAAAGGAACTCCACTAGTACATAAGGGAGATACCGTAGAAGTTGGTGATGTGCTCGTTACAGGAACATTGGAAATATTGGATGATGGCGGAGGTGTGATGGCTCAGCATCGTGTTCAGGCAGACGCAGATATTATATTGGAAAGAACTTATGAATATAAAGATTCGGTACCCGCTTCCTATATAGAAAGAAATTATATAAAAGAGAAAACCCATTATTTTGTTCAATTGTTCGATTATCGCTTTCAGATTTTTCCAGTAGAAAAACAGGAAAATATGGAAGTTATTACGACAAAAAATCAATGTCATTTATTTTCTAATTTTTATATTCCAGTTTATTATGGAAGTTGTCAGGAGAGAATATATGAAGAAACGGAGAAATTTTACACAGAGGCAGAGGCAAAACAGTTATGCGAAAGAAATTTGCAGTATTATTTTGAAAATTTAAAAAAATTAGGGGTAGAAATTATTCAAAATAATGTTACAATAAAATGGAATGGTAATGGCTGTACTGCTAGTGGTACGATTGTAGTACATGAGAAAGCAGGAAAGCTTTCCCAGGAGCAGCAAGTAGAGGAGACGAGAGAAGCAAATGAGTATCATTGAAACAATAGTAGATGTTCCAGCTGATCATCAAAGAAATGTATTTGGTCAGTTTGATGTATTTGTAAAGAAAATTGAACGTACATTGCGTGTGACTATGATTGCCAGAGATGGCGAATTAAAAATTATTGGACCACAGGGTGCAGTAAATAAAGCAAAATCTGTATTTAATAATTTAATTGAATTATCCAAACGGGGAAATTTGATTATGGAACAGAATGTGGATTATGCACTTTCGCTGGCTTTCTCAGATCAAGAAGATGAGATTCTGGAAATTGACAAAGATATTATATGTCGAACGATCAATGGGAAGCCAGTGAAGCCAAAAACATTAGGACAGAAGCAATATGTCGATCGAATTCGGGAAAAGATGATTGTATTTGGAGTTGGACCGGCTGGAACAGGAAAGACTTATTTAGCAATGGCAATGGCAATCCAGGCTTTCAAAGATGGAGAAGTTGGACGCATTATTTTAACACGTCCTGCAATTGAAGCAGGGGAGAAACTTGGTTTTTTACCTGGAGATTTACAGAGTAAAATTGATCCTTATTTAAGACCATTGTATGATGCATTATACCAGATTATGGGGCCAGACAGTTTTATTCATAATTCCGAAAAGGGATTGATTGAAGTTGCTCCGCTTGCATATATGAGAGGACGCACATTGGATAATGCCTATATTATATTGGATGAAGCACAAAATACGACACCTGCACAGATGAAGATGTTTTTAACACGTATTGGTTTTGGGTCAAAAGTAGTAATAACTGGAGATATGACACAAAAAGACTTACCCGCAGGACAAACTTCTGGATTGGATGTTGCATTGAAAGTATTAAAAGATATCGAAGATATCGGGGTTATTTATTTCGATCATAAAGATGTAGTACGTCATCCGCTTGTTCAAAAAATTGTACAAGCATATGATGAATACGAAAAAAAAGAAAAAACGAAGACAATTTATAAAACAAAAGTTACATCGAGAAGCAGATAAAAGGAAGAATAGAGTTTATGACATTTAATATTGAATATGAAGCAAGAAAACCATTGGATTTTGATTATGAACAATTGATTCAGTCTGTGATCGCTATGGCTCTGGAAAAGGAACAATGTCCATATGAAGCAGAGGTGAATGTGATTCTTACCAATGATGAGCAGATTCATGAAATAAATCAAGAATATCGGTCGATCGATCGGCCAACGGATGTGCTGTCTTTTCCTCTCCTGGACTATCAGACTCCAGGAAACTTTGAAGGAATTGAAGATCATATAGAAGATTATTTTAATTTGGAGACAGGAGAATTAATGTTGGGAGACATTATTATATCTGTCGATAAAGTATATGAACAAGCAGAGAGTTATGGCCATAGTATCCAACGTGAACTTGCATTTCTTGTTGCACATAGTATGTTCCATTTAATGGGATATGATCATATGGAAGACGAGGAACGGATAATCATGGAAAAAAAACAATCCGAGCTTCTGTCTAGTATGGGAATTACAAGATAAAAGAGGTTAGAAATATGGATAAAAATAAGAAGAACAGTACGGGGCGAAATTTTGTTGTCCAGGGAAGCATTTTGGCAGTGGCGTCTATTTTAGTACGTTTGATTGGAGTTGTCTATCGTGTTCCAATGACCAATATTATTCATGATAGTGGCAATGGATATTACTCCAATGCATATACCATTTATTCTATGATGCTCTTATTATCCTCATATAGTTTACCATTGGCAGTATCAAAACTGGTTTCCGTTCATTCGGCAATTGGAAAATGGAAAAACGTAGAGAAAATTTTAAAAAGTGCATTAATATTTTCAGCAATTTCAGGAGGTATTTTCTCTTTACTTGTGGGATTTGGAGCGGAATTTTTTACAGCTACGTTTATGAAAAACGAGCTGGCATCCATTGCACTGCGTTTCCTGGCACCAACGATATTGATTATGGGATTTCTTGGAACGTTTCGTGGCTTTTTCCAAGGGCTTCATACGATGATCCCAACTGCATTTTCTCAAATTATTGAACAAATTATCAATGCGATTGTATCCGTAGGAGCAGCGGCATTGTTATTTTCTTATGGTTCAAAAGTAGACGAACTGAAGCAAACCACAGAATATAAGTATGCATGGGGTGCTGCTGGCGGTACGATTGGTACAGGTGTCGGAGCATTGATTGCATTAATTTTTTTCCTGATTTTATTCCAAGCTTATCATGGAGTATTGAAGAAGAAAGTAAAAAGAGATCGTACAGAAAGTACGGAAACATGTTGGACTTTTTTCAAAATTATTGTAGCAACTGCCATACCAGTTATTCTCAGTACGGCAGTTTATAACATCATTGATTTAGTAGATGCTAGTCTGTTTAGTTATTATATGCAGGACACGAAGCAGTACAACGAGATATGGGGAGCCTATAGTGCAAAATACTTATTGCTCATTCATGTCCCTGTTGCATTTGCATCGGCAATGGCATCGGCTGCCGTTCCTTCTATTTCAGAAGCCTATGCAAAGAAAGATAGAAAAACAATTATTGTAAAAACGAAAACAACATTGCAAGTTGTGCTTTATATCGCAATTCCATCCATGGTTGGATTGATGATTTTAGCCGATCCAGTGATTCATTTACTATTCCGTAATGATACTAGTTCCGCAGCCCTGTATTTGATGGTAGGAAGTGTTGCAGTATTATTCTTTTCTCTTGCAACAGTGACCAATGGCATTTTGCAGGGAATTAATAAAATGACGGTTCCAGTCAAAAATGCTGTAATCGCACTTGGCGTTCATATTCTGTTATTCTATTTGGTAACATGGAAAATGAATATTGGAATTTATGGAGTGATTGTATCCTATGTGGGATTTGGAATTTGTATGGCAACATTAAATTGTTTTGCTATTACAAAATATTTGGGATACCAGCAAAATATTTTAAAATTGTACATACTTCCATTGCTATCCGCAGTTGTGATGGGAATTTTCTGTTTCTTCACTTATAATAGTCTGGCAAAATTACTGGGAGGAACGGAACGTTTTATTTCCTTATTTATTTGTGTTATGGCTTCGATTCTTGTTTCAGTGGTTGTTTATTTTATTTGTACCGTATTATTCCGCAGTGTGAATGAAGCAGAACTGAGAACATTACCAATGGGACATAAGCTAGTTGTAATTGCAAAAAAATTACATTTATTGCCAAAATAAAGAAAAAGAGAGAAGAAAAAGTGAAAAATAGAGTTATCATTGTTGGAGGCGGCGCAGCAGGCATGGTGGCTGCCATTGTTGCAGCCAGAAAGAATGCACAAGTATGGATGCTGGAACATAATGATAAAGTTGGGAAAAAGATATTAGTAACAGGAAATGGCCGCTGTAATCTGACAAACGAACGGATGGATTCCAGTTTTTTTCGAAGTGACACTCCATTTTTTGTAAAAGAAGTGTTGAAACAATTTTCTTATATGGAAACAAAACAATTTTTTGAAGAATTAGGAGTTGTGTTGAAAAGTCGTTTCGGTTATTGCTATCCAGCGTCGGAGCAGGCATCGGCAGTTTTGGATGTTCTTCGTATGGAACTGGAACATCAAAATGTCAATATCGTTTTAGGAACCCATGTAAATAAGATTCGAAAAAAAAAGAAATTTATAGTAGAAGCGGGCAGTGGGAATTTTGAAGCGGAAAAAGTAATCATTGCAACAGGCTCCAAAGCTGCTCCAAAGCAAGGCAGTGATGGAAGTGGTTATGAGTTGCTTCATTCGTTTGGACATCGAATGATTCCGCCAGTTCCAGCACTGGTGCAAATTCGGTGTAAGGAAAACTTCCTGAAACAGTGGGCAGGAATTCGGACAGATGGAAAGATATCTGTGTTTGTGGATGGGAGGTTGGAAGCATCCGATCAAGGAGAACTACAGCTTACGGATTATGGAGTTTCAGGAATTCCAGTATTTCAAGTAAGCCGATATGCAGCAAAGGCACTGGAGAGACGACTGCCCGTAACGATACAGTTGGATTTTCTTCCAGAGAAGGAGATTTGGGAAGTTGGGAAATTTTTAGACTCTCGTTATAAAATGAGAATGGATAAAACATTGGAAGAGGGATTAATCGGATTATTTCCGAAAAAATTAATTCCAATTTTGCTTAAACAGGCAAATCTTTCTGGAAGGGGATTTTGGAAAAAACTATCTGCAAAAGAAAAGTCACAGTTAGCTTTGATATTAAAACAATTCCCCCTTTCTGTTACAGGGGTGAATTCTTTTGAACAGGCACAGGTATGTGCAGGTGGTGCAGATTTAAGCCAATTCGATCCATATACAATGGAATCGAGACTGGTAAAAGGATTGTATGCAGCAGGAGAAATTTTAGACGTAGATGGAATGTGCGGCGGCTATAATCTGCAGTGGGCATGGTCAACAGGAGCAATTGCAGGATATGCGGCAGGAGGAGAAAAAATATGATTCGGATTATGGATATGAAACTTCCAGTTTCTCATACAAAACAGGAAATGGAACAGAAAATTGCAAAACTGCTTCGAGTTCCAACTGCTGCAATTGGTCCGATTATTATTCGTAGACGTTCGATTGATGCGAGAAAAAAGCCACAGCTATTTTATTCTTATGTTATAGATGTAAAAGTGAAGAAAGAAAAACAAATTGCAGCAAATTGTCGAAATAATAAGGTTTGTATTGCGCCAATCGAACAATACCAATTTCCAAAACCAGGAGAAAAGAACTTAAAACATCGTCCAATTATTATTGGAAGCGGACCGGCAGGAATGTTTTGTGCATGGATGCTGGCAAAATATGGGTATGAACCGCTGCTTTTGGAGAGAGGTTCTCAAGTAGAAAAAAGAGCCGAACAGGTAGAACATTTTTGGAAGACAGGAGAGCTTAATTTACAGTCAAATGTTCAGTTTGGAGAGGGAGGCGCAGGAACGTTTTCCGATGGAAAATTGAATACATTGGTGAAGGATACGAATTTCCGAAACCGAGAAGTATTGGAAATTTTTGTAAAATCAGGAGCCCCAGAAGAAATCCGATATGACAGCAAGCCCCATATTGGTACGGATGTACTTCGCCTAGTTGTAAAGAATATGAGAGAACAAATTTTGAAATGGGGAGGAACGATTCGATTTGAAAGTCAGGTAACGGATTTGGAAATCAGAGATGGAGCGATTTGTTCGGTTACTGTTAATGAAAAAGAAAAAATCCCCTGTGAAGCAGTTGTGCTTGCAATTGGACATAGTGCAAGAGATACGTTTTCTCGTTTAAATGAAATTGGAGTTCAAATGCAAAGAAAAGCATTTGCAGTTGGACTGCGAATAGAACATCCGCAGAAGATGATTACAAAATCACAGTATGGAGTAGAAGAACAAAAAGAGTTGGGAGCGGCACCGTATAAAGTGACGAAAAAGACAAGCAATGGAAGAGGCGTTTATTCGTTTTGTATGTGTCCAGGAGGATACGTTGTCAATGCTTCATCCGAAAAGGGACGATTGGCTATTAATGGAATGAGCAATGCAGCCCGTGATACCCAAAATGCAAATGCAGCATTGATTGTTACGGTTACTCCTGAAGATTTTCCAGATCCAACACCGCTTGGAGGTATTGCATTTCAAAGAGAATTAGAAGAAAAGGCATATAAGCTTGGAAGTGGAAAAATTCCAGTACAGCTTTATGGAGATTTTAAAGAAAATTGTTGCAGTAAAACATTTGGACGGGTAACCCCTTCGATGAAGGGCGATTATTTTATGGCGAATTTAAGAGAACTGCTTCCAGCACCGTTAAACGATTCTCTGATCGAAGGAATTGAGGCGTTTGGAACAATGATTCATGGGTTTAATCGTCCCGATGCTGTGCTGTCAGGAGTGGAAAGCCGAACTTCTTCTCCAGTTCGAATTCCGAGAGATGAAAATGGAGAATCGAATATAAAAGGGTTATATCCATGCGGAGAAGGAGCTGGATATGCAGGAGGAATTACTTCAGCAGCAATGGATGGGCTGCGTATGGCAGAAAAAATAGTACAGAGATACGCTCCAAACTCCCTCTTTACTATATAGGAAAAATATTGTAAAATAAGAAACAGTCTTTGACCGATCGTGTCAGGACATTATGCTGACAGCAGCGTTGGAGGGAAAAATGGAGATACGAGAACAGTTAAAAAATAAAAAAAGAGTAGTAATTAAAATCGGATCTTCTTCACTAACACATGTAATGACAGGAGAAGTCGATTATCAAAAAATGGAACAGTTAACAAGGGCACTTTGTGATTTGAGGGGGATGGGAAAAGACGTTATTCTAGTCTCTTCTGGTGCGATCGCAGTCGGAAAAATGGCAATGCATATGAAAACTCGTCCAACTACAACATCGGAAAAACAGGCACTTGCAGCCATTGGTCAAGCACGTCTTATGATGACGTACCAGCGATTATTTGCAGAATACAGTCAAGTTGCAGCGCAAATCTTAATGACTAAAAATACAGTAAAAAATAATTTAAATCGTTTCAATGCAAGAAATACATTTGAAGAGCTGTTGAATATGGGTGCAATTCCAATTGTCAATGAAAACGATACGGTTGCTACGTATGAAATTGAATTTGGAGATAATGATCATCTTTCCGCCTATGTGGCAGCATTGACGAATGCGGATTTATTAATTTTGCTTTCCGATATTGATGGAATGTACACCGATGATCCATCTAGAAATCCAGATGCGTCCTTGATTCCAATTGTCTGGGAATTAACGGAACAGTATAAACAGATGGGAAAAAGCACATCTAAGAGTGAATTGGGAACGGGAGGCATGAGTGCAAAATTGGATGCTGCGAAAATTGCAGTAGAAGCAGGGATTGATATGGTAATTGCCAATGGGTCCAATGTAAGAAATATTTTGGATATTGTAGAGGGAAAAGACGTTGGTACATTATTTGTTGCACATAGAAAGAAAAACTTTGATTTATTAAATTATATTGAATAACAAGAGGTGGGAAAATCTATGAATCAAAAAGATATTGCGAGAATTAACGAATTATATCGAAAACAAAAAGCTGGAACATTAACTCCAGAAGAAGCATTGGAACAGTCGAAACTGCGTCATGCATATATCGAAGCTATTCGAAGAAACTTAAGAGGTTCTTTGGAATCAATTCAAATTCAAGAAAAAGATGGAACAATTATTGATGTGAAAAAACGTCATGAAGAACGGATGGCGCAGAGAAGAGCAAATGGAAATTAGGGAGCAGAAAAAATATCTTAGAAAAGAGTTTCTTCTAAGACGCCGAACATTGGAAAACCGTTTGGAAAGAGATCAAAGGATATTAGAAAGAATTTTACACACAGACTGGTATGCACAGGCGCAGTCCATTTATACGTATGTATCCTATCGTGCAGAAGTGGATACAAAAAAGCTGATTCAGCAAGCGTGGAAGGATGGAAAGAATGTTGCAGTGCCAAAAGTATGTGGTGAAATTATAAATTTTTATCAGATTTTTTCCATGGATGAGTTGGAACCTAGCATAAAAGGAATCCTGGAGCCGATGGAGCATTGTCCATTGAGGGAAGAACAAGATGCAGTAATCATCGTTCCTGGAGCAGTATTTGATTTAGAGAGATATCGAATTGGATACGGGGGTGGATTTTATGACCGCTATTTGGAAATGCATCCAAATTATCGGTCGGTTGCATTAGCATATGAATGTCAATTAACTGACTATGTTCCGAGACAGCCATGGGATAGGAAATTAGACTGTATTATTACAGAGGAGGCTTGTATATGAATTTAATTGAAATAGGAGAAAAAGCCAGAAAAGCAGCGACAGAGTTAAATGTGCTCGGAGTTACAGAAAAAAATCAGGGATTGACTGCGGCGGCCGATGCACTGATTGCTCAAATGAGTCAAATTTTAAAGGCAAATGAGGAAGATATTGCAGCGGCAGTGGAGAACGGGATGAAAGAATCTCTTGTGGATCGTCTTCGTCTGACAGAACAACGAATTCAGGCAATGGCAGAAGGGCTGTATCAAATTGTAGGTTTGGAAGATCCAATTGGAGAAGTAATTTCGATGAAACGTCGTCCGAATGGACTAATGATTGGACAAAAGAGGGTGCCAATTGGGGTAATTGGTATTATTTATGAGTCACGACCAAACGTAACAGCTGATGCATTTGGACTTTGTTTTAAAACTGGAAATGCGGTAATTCTAAGAGGCGGAAGTGATGCCATTCATTCCAATACAGCAATTGTAAATGTAATTCAAGATGCTTTGGAATCAGTAGGACAGAATCGTGATAGTATTCAGTTAATTACTGATACAAGCAGAGAAACGGCACGTATGATGATGAAGATGAATGGGTATATTGATGTTTTGATTCCAAGAGGCGGAGCAGGATTGATTCACACTGTCGTGGAAAATAGTACTGTGCCAGTAATTGAGACTGGAACAGGAAATTGTCATATTTATGTGGATGAATTTGCAGATTTGGATATGGCGTTAAATATTGTGGATAATGCAAAGACACAAAGAACGGGAGTTTGCAACGCATGTGAATCATTGGTTGTGCATAAGGCAGTTGCCAATACGTTTATTAAACGATTAGCGGAGCGTTTTTCTGCCAAATCAATTGAAATGAGAGGAGATGAGGCAGCCTGTGCCGCAGCGACCTCCATTCATTTGGCTAGTGAAGAAGATTGGGGAACCGAATATCTGGATCGCATTATCTCAATAAAGACGGTATTTTCGATTGATGAGGCGATTGCCCATATTAATAAGTATAATACAAAGCATTCGGAAGCGATTATTACAAAAAGCTATGAGCGTGCTCAGAAATTTTTAAATGAAATTGATGCAGCTGCTGTTTATGTAAATGCTTCAACTCGCTTTACGGATGGATTTGAATTTGGATTTGGAGCAGAAATCGGAATTAGTACACAAAAATTACATGCAAGAGGTCCAATGGGGCTAAATGCATTGACATCTACAAAGTACATTATTTATGGAAATGGACAAATTAGAGAATAAGAGGTTTTTGAGTGAAAATAACAATTTTGGCAGTTGGGAAAATTAAAGAAAAGTATTGGAATATGGCAATTCAGGAATACATCAAACGTCTGAGTCGATATTGCAAGCTTACAATAATTGAAGTTGCAGATGAAAAAACTCCAGATGGAGCAGGATGGGCGTTGGAAAATCAGATAAAAGAAAAAGAAGGAATGAGGATTTTAAGTAAAATTCCATCCGATGCCTATGTGATTGCACTTGCGATTGAGGGAAATATGCCAGATTCCATTCAATTGTCAAAAAAAATGGAACAGCTTGCAGTGAGAGGAGTCTTTCATATTGTATTTGTAATTGGAGGATCTCTAGGGTTATCAGAATCTGTTTTGGAGCGTGCAGAGGAATGGCTGAGTTTTTCCAAGATGACATTTCCACATCAAATGATGAGGGTAATCTTACTAGAGCAGATTTATCGAAGTTATCGTATTATGAATCATGAACCATACCATAAATAAGAAAGGAGTTCTCGCTGCATGTTTTTAGAAAGGGAATTGCTATGAATGAAATATTTCCAATTGGAAGAGGCGTAAAAAGAGGAAACATTGTAACACTTGCAGTCGTTTGCGGAATTTATCTAGTAGCTGCATATGCCATGAGTTTTGTGGCTGGAGTGTTTTCAATTCTTCCACTTGTTGGCTGGATTGTACGGATTGCAGGAAGTTTATTTAAAGTGTACTGTGCAATAGGAATTGTGTTGGCAGTGTTAGACTTTTTTAAAAATAAATAACAAATAGAAAAGAGGTTAGCTATGACACACGCAGAAAAAGCCAGAGAATTGTTTATGGAAGGCTATAATTGCTCACAGTCAGTAGTCGGAGCTTTTGCACAAGAGCTTGGAATGGAAAAGGAAACGGCAATGAAACTAGCGTCTTCTTTTGGAGCAGGAATGGGACGGTTAAGAGAAGTCTGTGGTACAGTGTCAGGAATGTTTTTGATTGCAGGGTTGGCATATGGTTATAGTGATCCAAAAGCAAGAGAAGAAAAGGCAGAACATTATAAGCGAATTCAAACGCTTGCTGCACGCTTTCGAGAAAAGAATGGAACAATTATTTGCAGAGAACTTTTGGAAAAAAGAATGAAAAAACCAGTCGATACAAATCCAGTTCCAGAAGAGCGTACCGAACAGTATTATCAACAACGTCCCTGTGTTGCAGTTGTTATGCAGGCAGCAGAGATTATGGAACAATATATGAAAGAAAATAAATAGGAGGGTCGCTGCAAAATTTGCAGCAGCCCTCTTTTTGCAATGGAACAAAATTGTAACTAACATAATCTTTCCTAATTATAGTAGTTCATAAGTTCGGATTTCATATTCAGAATAGAGCTTTGTAAGCTCTTCTTCAGTTATAAATCCTATGGATGCACCACTAAAACTGATTTTTTTCGCTGCGAATAATTCAGCAAACTTTAAGGCAGTGATTGGATCGTATCCTTTTCCATAATAATTTAAGAAACTGGAAAATAGAGCGTCTCCTGCTCCAACTGTATTAACGACAGGAAATACAGTGACAGGATCTAAGTGATATAATTTATCACTACCTCGGTCATAAAGCATGGCTCCTTTCTCGCCTTGTCCCAATACAATGATTTTACAAGTATATGTATCTTTTAAGTCTCTTATAAACTGGTCTGCTCGATAAGGCAGTTGTTCATCGCTTAAAAATAAAATATCGGCATATTCCATGAATTCAAAGTTATATTCATCGTGAATATTATTTAAAACATGTACATCAGTAGCAATTGTTTTTCTAAGTGATTTTGCGTACTTGAGCAAAGGACGATTGAAATTAATGTTACAAGCAACTACAAGATCACTTTGTTTTACAAGATCACTGATACAGTTCAAATCAAATTCTTTTTCTTGAATATCCTTTAAATCAGAGTATACTTGCCTTTTTCCAAAATTGTCATACAAAATAACGGAAGTTGGTGTTTCTGTTAAAGAATGTTGGATATAACTAGTATTAATTCCGTCTTCCGTAAGTTGATGGAGAATGCGGTCACCCTCATAGTCATTTCCGATCATAGAGAAGAGATTAATATTATTGCCAAGCATGGAAAGTGCTTTTGCCAGGTTGTAGGCAACACCAGAAACATGGGAACGAATGCCGAAAAAAGGATAGTCTACGGCATAATATGGAACTGGAAACTCACGTATTTTTAAGGTTGTTTCCATATTGGTTAGGCCTGAAATCATTATATTCATAAAAATACCAACCTTTCTAATCTTTTTCTATGAGTATAACACAAAAACGACTCTTTGAAAAGAGAAAAAATTGTCGGTATTGCACTATAATAGGCGTGTTGAGAAGGTATGGTTAGAAAAGAGAATATCTTTCCCTGATTCTAACGATCAAAGGAATAAAAACACTAGGTATATTTTTTTTAATGGGACAATATATTGTGATAAAGGAGGATGCCTATGAATAAGAGAGAGCAGTTATTAAAAATTTTTTCTCATAATATTCGAGGGGCATTGGCACAGACAGGAATTGATTTTGAACAAGTTCAGGAAATTCGTCTAAGAATTCATGCTCCTCTTTTTATTTGCTATAAAAATAAAGAGTATTATGTGACAAGAGATGGAAGAGTGAGTCAAGCAGAAAGAGAAGCGTATCGTGTATCGAGAGAAGATTTAAGAGAAACAATGGAATTAATTGGAAATTATTCCCTCTATGCATATGAAGATGAAATTCGGCAAGGCTTTATTACAATTCAGGGTGGACATCGAGTTGGAATTGCTGGGAAAACGGTGACAGATGGAGATGTTATACGAAGTATGAAATATATTTCTTTTTTAAATATTCGTTTAGCTCACGAAATAAAAGGATGTGCCGATCAGATTCTTCCTTATATTATGCAGCATGGAAAAGTAATGCAAACATTAATTGTTTCTCCTCCACGCTGTGGAAAAACTACATTGCTGCGTGACTTAGTACGTCAGATTTCGAATGGAACCGATCGAACCGAAGGGATTACGGTTGGAGTAGTGGATGAGCGTTCTGAAATTGGAGCTTGTTATATGGGAGAACCGCAAAATGAACTGGGAATTCGAACCGATGTATTGGATTGTTGTCCAAAAGCGAAAGGAATGATGATGCTAATACGAACGATGTCTCCTCAGGTCATTGCGATTGATGAAGTCGGAAGCAGGGAAGAATTAGAAGCAATTGAGTATGCTTCCAATTGCGGATGCAAAATGATTGCAACGATTCATGGAAGTTCTATGGAAGATGTAAAACAGAAACCTGTGTTAAGAAAGATGATAGAAGAAAAAATGTTTGAACGTTATATTTTATTGGATTCTTGTGGACAAGTGGGGCATGTAGCAGGTATTTTCGATGCAATGGGAAATCCGCTTTATCATGAGAGAAAGGACGTTGAAAAATAGATATGATATTGGAAATTATGGGAGCCTGTCTTGTTATAGCGGGTACATCCTTCTTTGGTTTCTGGTGGGCTGCAAATTATAAAAAACGAATGGAAGAACTTGGACAAATTGAACATCTTATGCATATGTTGTATGGAGAAATTAAATATAAGGAGGGGAATTTTTCAGAAAGTTTTTGGTCGATTGGAAATCATTGCAGCGGAAGAATCCAAATGTTTTCCATGGAGTTATCTCGTGCTTTAAATGAGGGAAGCGGACATCCGTTTTTTTTCATATGGGCAGATAATATAGAAAAATATTGGCGAAATTCAGCATTGACAAAGGAAGATAAAGCAATTTTTCTTTCAGTTGGAGAAAAAATGGGGTACTTGGATAAAGAAATGCAATTGAATACCATTCAGTTATTTCTTACGCAATTAGAACAGAGGGAAGAAACTTTGTATAAGATGTTGCCAGAAAAATGTCGAATGAGTCGATTAATTGGAGTATTATCAGGAATTTTTATCGTTATCTTATTACTATGAATTTATTAGATAGGGGGAGGACTTGCAAGCGAGTCTTGAATATCAGGAAGGCAGAAAGGATGGAAGATGCATGGATGTAAGTCTAATATTTAAAATTGCGGCAGTCGGAATTTTAGTATCGGTTGTCAGTCAAGTGTTAAAACAGAGCGGAAGAGAAGAACATGCCTTTCTGACAAGTTTAGCAGGCTTAATTCTCGTATTATTCTGGATTGTACCATTTATCTATGATTTATTTGAAACTATGAAAAAACTGTTCTCTTTATAGGAGGTAACATTATGGTTGCCGTTGCTTTAATCGGAATTGGAGCGGCACTCTTAGCTCTCCAATTAAAAGAAATGAAACCAGAATACAGCGGTTATTTGGCTCTTGCCGCAGGGATACTAATTTTTGCATTTGCAATCAGTCAAATTCATCTTATTGTGGAGACAATACATAAAATACAATCTTATGTAAACTTAGATTCTGGATATGTCGGAACATTGATTAAAATTATTGGGATTACTTATATTGCAGAATTTGGAGCAGATGTATGTCGTGATTGTGGATATAATGCAATTGGAGGTCAGATTGAGTTATTTGCAAAACTTTCCATTCTTGTATTGAGTATTCCCATTTTATTGGCGTTATTAGATACTGTAACGCAATTGATTCAGTGACATGCGAAACAAAAATACTTCACTTTATTTCAGCTCATAGTATGGAAGGAGGAAATGAAAATGTTAATTGGATTATGTATGTGGTTATTAACAATTACCACATATATAGACGATCTTCCTTCATTAGAGGAATATGATTTCTCAGAAATTCAGAGTTTTCTAGAAGAAGAATTGCCAGATACAAAGCTAAATTTTGCAGAGATCGTAACAGAATTAATGAGTGGAGATAGTGAGTCAATTGTTTCAACTGGATTAGAGTGGGGATATCAACTTCTTTTTTCGGAAATAGAAGCGAATCGGACGATACTTTTAAATGTTATTTTAATTGCCGTAATTGGGGCTGTATTTACAAATTTTTCTTCGGTATTTCGGAATAGTGATATTTCCGAGACAGGTTTTTTTATTACCTATTTATTAATGATTGGATTGCTGGCAGTAGCTTTTTCGGCGGCCATATCCATTGCAACAGTTATGCTGGATACAATCTTAGGATTTATGAAGGTACTTTTACCAACTTTTTTTCTAGCGGTTACATTTGTAGGTGAAAGTTTGACATCGGCGGCGTTTTATGAAACTGCGTTTGGAATTATTTCAATTATGGAATGGGTCTTAAAAAATATAGTAATTCCAATGATTGGAATGTACATAACATTGTTGTTTGTGAATCAGATTTCAGAAAAAGATTATTTGTCCAAGACGGCGGAACTATTAAAATTAATCGTCGAATGGGGAATAAAAACGATTCTCGGAGTTGTATTGGGAATACAGGTAATCCAAGGTTTGGTTCTTCCGTTTGCAGATGCAATAAAAACAAATGCGATTCAAAAGGCTGTAAAGATCATTCCAGGGGTGGGAGATAGTGCTTCAGCTATTTCACAAATGGTAATTGGAGGGGGGATTCTAATAAAAAATGGGATTGGAACTGCTGCATTAATTGTAATAGTTGTCATTACGGTTATTCCATTACTTCAATTAGCAGTGATTACAGTTTTTTATTATATTGCGGCTGCCATTATTCAGCCTATTTCAGATGAACGGATGAGTAATTCCATTACTGCGGTAGCGGAGGGAAGTAAATTATTGATACGGGTTGTTTTTGTATCAGGATTTCTGTTTTTCATTACCATAGTGGTTGTTTGTCAAACTACAAACCTAAGCTATTTGGGAGGATAGCGAAAATGGACTTTATTTTATCCTGGATTCGGAATATTGTGATTTATTTAATTTTAATTTCAATTGTTCTGGCAGTTATTCCGTCAGAAAAATATAAGAAGTATGTGCAGCTGTTTTTAGGGCTGGTTTTAGCCGTTTTAGTTGCACGTCCACTGCTAAAATTAATCCAACAAGATTCTTTGTTGAATGAATATTTTCAATTTTATCCTGCTGTGACAAATCAAATAGAAGAACTGCCTGAGTTAAAGGAGGTAGAAGAGCAAAGAAATCAGGCTATTTTGGATGCCTATCAGGCACAGATTCAAGAGGAATTAAGCACTTGTGCAAATGAAAAAGGATGGAATATTGTGGAGTTAGAAATCCAATGGGGGAAAGAGGAGAATTTTGGTGTAATACAGCAAATGCAAATTTATTTGGAAGATAGGGAGGAAGAAGATTTTATTGTTGCGCCCATTGTAATTGAAAAGGGAGAGGCGGTTCATAAACAGGAAGATCAAATGCAGCAATGGAAACGTGAAATTGCAAAAGAATATCAGGTTGCAGAGAAGTGTATTATAATGAAAAAGAAATAAGGCGGGGACGAAGCATGGATGAAAAATATAAAGGATCAGAAGGGGATAAGAGAAAACCTCTATGGATGACAATAAAAAAGATGGGAGGAGAAAAGTGGATTCTCTTAGTTTTGGCGGGAATTCTTTTAATCCTGGCTGCTATTCCTGCGAAAAAAACAACGAGTGATAAAGAGGATATGACACAGACATTAGCAGAACAGGATAATGATTATGCATTAGAATTGGAACAAAAGTTGAAGCGAATTTTGGAACAGATGGATGGAGTTGGAACCGCTGAAGTAATGATTACATTGAAATCTTCGGAGGAAAAAGTAATTGATAAAAACGTGGAGGAATCAGAAAATTCTTTAACAGAACAAGATAAGGAAGGGGGAAGTAGAATTAGTAAAGAAATACAAAGGAAAGAAGATACCGTCTTAATTGGAGATTCTTCGGGAGGAGAACCTTATATCATTAAAGAAATCAATCCGATTGTAGAGGGCGTTGTAGTTTTGGCAGATGGAGCGGACTCACCTTCCGTTGTCACAGAAATAAATGAAGCAGTACAAGCATTATTTGATATTTCTCCTCATAAAATAAAAGTATTAAAAAGAAAGATTTAAGAGAGTAAAGGAGTAGGATGATCTATGAAAAAAGCATTCCGAAGAAATCAAATTGTAGTGTCAGCGCTGGCAATCATGATTGCAGTGGCGGGTTACCTTACTTATGCTGGAAAAGATGGGGCTGGTGAGTTGTATCCTGCAAATGAAGCAGCACAAAGTGGAGATACATATATTGCGGGGAATTTAACAGTATCCGATCAGGAAGTGATACAAGAAAAAAACTCTGCTGCTGCTTCTAGCTCGGTGGCGGAGTCAGCATCTCAAACAGTTGCTTCCGAAGCAGCAGCTTCTACATCGGCTGCACAGGAAAGTAGTGCGGATGCGGTTTCTCAGGCAGAAACAACAACTGCTGCAACAGCATCTGAAAGCAGTTCGGAGACGGTTGCAGAAACGACGAGTGCTTCAATGGAAAATACCGATGCAGCTGTTACACAAAATGAACAAGAGATTCAAAGCTTGGATCAGGATATGGCAGATGTATTGGAAAATCCAGGAGAAGCTGTTTTGACCAGTGGATTAACAGTTGCAGATTTTATGGCTCAGGTAAAACTGAACCGAGAACAAGTACGAGGAATGAATAAAGACGCCTTATTAGAAGTGATTAATAGTGATGTTGCATCGGCAGAAGAAAAACAGAGTGCAGTAGATAATATGGTAAGATTAACGGATGCAGCAGATAAAGAAAATGCAGCAG